>CAZWZZ010000466.1:4174-5526 GCA_964638395.1 uncultured Caldilineaceae bacterium | reverse complement strand
TTTGGCTACTTTAAGGGGCTGGAGAGACAATTTTGACGACCCTCTGCGTAAAAAATGCGACCGTCATCGCCACAATGGACGGGCAGACCAACGACATCCCGGATGGCACGATTCTGATCGAAGATAACCGAATTCATTGGTTGGGACCGGCGGCGGCGTTAGATCGCTGGCTGGCCGAGAACCGGCCCGATTGGGCGCGGGACGGCTTCGACCGGGTCATCGACGCCACCGGCTGTGTGATTGTGCCGGGGCTGGTCAACTGCCACCACCATCTGTACCAAACCTTGACCCGGACGGTGGCCACGGGCGCTGGCAAAATCCTGTTCGATTGGTTAAAATATCTCTATCCGATCTGGGCGGAGTTGACCCCGGAGGCCGTCTACGTTAGCGCCAAATTGGGTCTGAGCGAGTTGGTGTTGAGCGGCTGCACCACGGTGGCCGATCATCTCTATCTTTTCCCCAACGGCAGCCGGGTGGATGACGAGATTCGGGCGGCGCAAGAGGTGGGCGTTCGTTTCCACCCGACCCGGGGCAGTATGAGCCTGGGCGAGAGCCAGGGTGGGCTACCCCCCGACCGGGTTTGTGACAGCGAGCCGGACATCCTGCGGGATTGCCAGCGGGTCATCGAGACGTTTCACGATCCGGCCCCGCTGTCGATGCTGCGAATTGGTCTGGCCCCCTGCTCCCCCTTCAGCGTCACCGCTGATTTGATGCGGGAAACGGTCGAGCTGGCCCGTAGCTATCCGTTGGTTAATTTGCACACTCATCTGGCCGAAACGCTGGATGAGGAGCGCTTCTGCCTGGCCCAATTTGGCAAACGGCCCGTCGAATATGCCGAGGCCCTCAACTGGGCCGGGGAGGATGTCTGGTTTGCCCATATGGTTCATCCCAGCCCGGCGGAGATTGGCTGGCTGGCCCGAACCGGCTGCGGCGTCTGCCACTGCCCCGGCAGCAATATGATTCTGGCCTCCGGTATCGCCCCGGTGCGGCAGATGCTCGATGCCGGGGTGCGGGTCGGGTTGGGCGTCGATGGCTCGGCCAGTAATGATGGCAACCATATGCTCGGCGAGGCCCGGCAGGCGATGCTCTTGCAGCGGGTCGGCTGGCCCGGCTTCGAGTCGCGGGCCGACCGCTTCGCGGCCCGCGAGGCCCTGGCCCTGGCCACCAGCGGCGGGGCCGAACTGTTGGGCCGGGATGACATCGGCACGTTGGCCGTCGGTAAAGCGGCCGATTTTGTGGCCTTTCGCATCGACGATGTGGCCCACGCCGGCGGACTGTCCGATCCGGTGGCCGCCCTGATAACCTGCGCCCCGACCCAGGTCTGGCTGTCGGTCATCAATGGCCGGGTCGTC
>CAZWZZ010000466.1:0-4074 GCA_964638395.1 uncultured Caldilineaceae bacterium | reverse complement strand
CGAATTGGCCGAACACCGGCCCAAGCCCCAACCCGACCCGGCGCAGTGGTGGTGGCACCTCGACGGGATGGTGGCTGACCGGCGGAAGCAACGCCTGGCCTGGTTTGGTCTGGTCGGGGGCATCATCTTGGTCCTCATCAGCGTCACAATTCTGGCCTTTAACACCTTTCTGGCCCCCTCGCCGGAGGCCAGCCTGGCCTTTCAGGTGGAGCGGGACGCGGAGATGGCCATCGACGAGGGGGATTATCGGGGTGCGTTGGCTATCGTTGAGCAGGGCCTGGTCCAGTTGCCGACCGACGCCACTTTTTGGTTGTACAAAGGGTTGCTGCATCAGGTGTTGGCCGAGGAGGAGGCTGCCGAGCGAGCCTTTGCCCAATCGCAACAGTATGTTGAGGAGCCGTTACAATTTTACCTGGCCCGGAGCCAGTTGAGTCTGCGTCTGGGCCAGGCGGAACAGGCCGAGGCGGACGCACGGGCCGCGATTGAATTGCAGGAAAATGAAGCCCGGGCCTGGCTCCTGCTGGGGCGGGCCTTGCAGGATCAGGACAAAGGGTTTGACGCGGCGGAAGCCTATGAGCGGGCCGGTCAACTGGCCTGGGAGAGCGGCGATAGTGAGGTGGTGGTGATGGCCCGGCTGGCCCTGAGCCGGTTGGGGATTGCCACCGAGCCGCAGGAATGAGATAGGAGGTGAGCAACTTGAGCAGGCTACCGATTGCTGCTGTAGTCGATACCGACAGCGACACCGATACCCAAACTGACATCGATATCGAATTTGTGGTGATGGAGGAAGAGGAGCTGGAGCGACCCTACCGGGTTATCATCCACAACGATGACGTAACCACGTTCGAGTTCGTCATCGCCGTGTTAGTCAAAATTTTTGAACAGTCGATCTACCGGGCCGAGCAGATTGCTTACGAAGCCCACACCCAGGGCAACGCCTACGTGACCACGCTGCCGCTCGACGAGGCCAAGCAGAAAGTTTTCAAAGCCCAATATGCCGCCCGGCAGCAGGGCTTTCCCCTGACCTTCACCATCGAGCCGGAATAGCGCCCCGCTCAAGCCTCCGGCGGGAACACAAACCGCTCAATCTCCGACAAACTATCAATCGTAAACTCGGCTTTACTGGGTTCACGCCCCGGCCGGTTGATGAGCAGCGCGTCGATGCCGATGTTGTTGGCCCCCTGCACATCATCGACCGGGTTATCGCCGATATAGAGAATTTGGTCAGGCGGAACCCCGGCCTCCTCGATGGCCATCTCGAAGATTTTGGGGTCCGGTTTCGTCACGCCGACGATGGCCGAGACGATGATAAAGTCGAAATAATCAAAGATGCCCAACTTCGGCAGGAGATCGAGCAGATGCGTGCCGTAATTGGAAACCACCCCCAGCGGTACGCCTCGCTCTCGCAGTAGCTCCAAAATGGGCAGGGTATCGCTGAAGAGGCTGTCGAAATAGTTGACCTTGAAAAGCTCCCACATATGGCGGGCCGTTTCCGGGCTTTGGGGAAACAACTCCTCGAGGATGGTCAACCACCAGTTGTTGACGCTCTCATCATCCTTACCCAGACCCACGGCCTCGTGACGACGGAGCGAGAGGGTGTGGAGCATACTCAACCGCAAATCGGCCCCCGAGACAAAACGATGGGGGGCCTTGACGGTGGCTAAAAATTGATCGAAGGGAGCATCATCCTCAAAACCGACGAGGGTTCCCCCCACATCAAAAATGATGGTGTGATAGGCACGTTTGTGGGGCACGGGTGGAGTGCCTCCTTCTGGAACTTGTATCTCGATTTGGAAATTTGCTGGCAAGGGTTTGTGAAAGATGTTTTGGTCAAAAGTGACCTGGACAGATGTGAAAATCGTGACAATTTGGATAGAATGATACTATTATAAGCAGCTTGCATCATCGGTCAAATATTAAATTGGGGACTGTGAAACTATAAAAACAACACCGCCCCCGGCTGTGCCGGGGACGGCGTTTCTTCAGAGTGGGCCGAACCGTTTTTTGCTGTGTGTGCCAAAGGTGGGCTGAGTGGGAGTCGAACCCACACGAGGTTACAAGCCTCGGGGGATTTTAAGTCCCCTGCGTCTGCCATTCCGCCACCAGCCCATCAACGAGATACTTTTTCTGAATACCGTAATGATATTACAACAATCGTCCGCTTGTGTCAAAGTTTTTGTTGTATCGGGGTGCAGCCGGGTAGCTTGAAACGATAATTTGTGTTAAACTTATAACGTAAACAGAAAGTCATTCCACAGACACCTTGCCGTTTGAGATGTTTTATGCCTGAATCAACCAGCCAGCCGGTCAACAAGCCCCCATACCCCCCCGTGCATCATCTCTTCGAGGCCCAGGTCACCCGAACGCCGGGGGCCGTTGCCCTGCACAGCCCGGCTGGCGTAGCCGGATCAGAGCGCCGCCTGACTTACGCCCAACTCAATCACCAGGCTAACCGGCTGGCCCACCATTTGCAAAACCTCGGCGTTGGGCCGGATCAAATCGTCGGCCTCTATCTGGATCGCTCGCCGGCGATGATGGTCGCCCTGCTGGCCGTCCTCAAAGCCGGTGGGGCCTACCTACCCCTCGACCGGGCCTATCCCGCCGAACGGCTGGCCTATATGGTGGCCGAGGCCCAACTGCCCCTCATCCTGACCCAGGAGCGGCTGCTCGACAGCCTGCCCCCCCATCAGGCCCAGGTCATCAACCTCGACCGCCAACCGCTGCCCGACCAGATCGCCAACCCCACCTCGCCGGTGACTGCCGATCATCTGGCCTACGTCCTTTTTACCTCCGGCTCTACCGGGCGGCCTAAAGGGGTAGCTATGCGCCACGGCCCGTTGACCAATTTGATCCGGTGGCAGGTGACTTCCGCCGCCGTCGGCCCCGGAGCCAGAACCCTGCAATTCTCCCCCCTCAGCTTCGATGTCTCTTTTCAAGAAAGCCTGGCCACCTGGAGTAGCGGCGGCACGCTGGTTTTGATCTCCGACGCCCTGCGCCGCGATGCCCTGGCCCTGCTCCGTTTTCTGGTCGCCCAGCACATCGAGCGTCTCTTTCTGCCCTTTGTCGCCCTCCAAAATCTGGCCGAGATCGCCCACCGACGCCGCGAAACCGCCGGCCTGGTTCTGCGCGAGGTCATCACCGCCGGCGAGCAGTTGCAGATCACCCAAGCCATCGCCGATTTTTTCACGGCCCTGCCCGGCTGTCTGCTCCATAACCAGTATGGCCCCACCGAAAGCCACGTCGTCACCGCCCACACCTTGACCGGCTCGCCGGCCACCTGGCCGACGCTGCCCCCCATCGGTCAGCCGATCAGCAACGCCCAGATACATCTGCTGGATGACGATCTCCGGCCCGTGCCGGCCGGTCAATCCGGCCATCTCTACATCGGCGGCGATTGTCTGGCTCGCGGTTATCTCAACCGGCCGGCGTTGACCGCCGAACGCTTTATCGACGTCTCCCTGCCCTCGGCGCACCCTTCGATACGCTCCGCTACTCAGGATGCGCCCGTTCGATCCGGCTCTGCTACTCAGGATGCGCCCGTTCGATCCGGCTCCGCTACTCAGGATGCGCCCTCACAACCTGACTCCGTTGCGCCTCCGCTTCCCACCCGGCGGCTGTACAAAACCGGCGATCTGGCCCAGGCTACGCCCGACGGCACGCTGCTCTACCTGGGCCGGGCCGATGACCAGGTCAAAATTCGAGGCTTCCGGGTCGAGTTGGGTGAAATCGAAGCCCTCATCAGCGAAGAGGCCGCCGTGCGAGAGGTGGCCGTGGCGGCCTGGGAAGCCGGGCCGGGTGACAAGCGGCTGGTGGCTTACATTGCGCCCCATCACGGCGAGCAGATCGACCGGACGCAGATGCGGACCACCCTGAGCGAGCGGCTGCCCGACTATATGCTGCCCGCCCAGTTTGACATCCTGACCACCCTGCCCCGCACCCCCAGCGGCAAGATCGACCGCCGCGCCCTACCTGATCCCAACCGCCGGGCCGAGCGAACCGGCCCCTACCAGCCGCCCCAGACCCCCACCGAGCAGACCCTCAGCCACATCTGGGCCGACCTGCTCCATCTCGACC
>CAZWZZ010000465.1:0-5531 GCA_964638395.1 uncultured Caldilineaceae bacterium | reverse complement strand
GCTCATCGATCATCCGCATCCCTTCCATCAACAGATGGTTCCAGGGGGCGTTGATCGTCTGGGCCGGTAGGGTGGCCGGTTCGCGCATCTCGAAGATGCCATCTGCCCAGGTGAGGAGGTAGTAGATCGCCTCTTCGCCGGTCACCCGCCCCACCTGGGCGTGGATAATCTGGCCTTTGGCGAAAAAGATCGTGCCCTCCTCCGCCTTGTGTCGTAGCACCAGCGCCGCCTCGCGCCGATCCATACAGATCATCTGCACCAGGTTGGGCAGACTCATATGTTTTAAATCACCTTTTAAACCCACGGTTGATCTCCCCTCTCGGAAAAACTTGCCCTGGCCATACGCAATGCCTCCAATTCTCGCTCAACGGGGCGTGTCAAATCCCCGCTTTGGCTCCGGTTTGGCCATCCCCGCCGAGCAATGGGGATGGTCCGCTCCTGACTATCGGCGGCGTACAGCATGTTTGGCTACCACTCTGACAAGGGCATCCGGCTTGAAAGGCTTGGTTACATAATCCAAAGCCCCGGCCATCCGTCCCTTGACTTTGTCAAAAAACCCATCTTTGCCGGACAGCATAACCACCGGGATATGCTTCGTCGCATCATTACCTTTGATAATCTTGCACAGTTGGTACCCATCCAGGCGGGGCATGGTGATGTCCAGCAAAATAAGATCGGGCGTGACCTCATTCATCTTTGCCAGGGCTTCCATCCCGTCAGAAGCCGTTACCACCTCATACTGCTTTTTTTCCAGGGTGCTGGCTACCAATCTGCAAATGGTGGGGCTATCATCCACCACCATAATTGTGGCTAAAGCCGCCATTTTGCCTCCTGATTCATTCTGTTTCATCATCTCTGTTCTAAAACCGTTTTTACTTATCACGGTATCCTCCGCTCTATTGCTGGATGTCATTAAGTTAGGAATGAGAATTAATTAACTTCCCCATTTCACCGGGAGATTGGAGATTGGAGATTTGGAGATTCGGATCAATAATCTCTTAATCTCCCCATCTCCAATCTCCGAGATTTGTGCAATTGAGGAACTTATTTAATTCCCGTTCCCTAATGACATTGCGCTGTTGCTAAAGTAGACCGTCCTGACCAGCGCCTCGTTGTACAGCAACCTTGTGCTATTGGGACGGACTACCGAAATTTTCCTAAAAGCGGGCCTGTCTGGCCGCCAGGCCCGCCGGATCAAGTCTCAGTAGTTCCAAATTTGCCGTAGGGTGGGCATCCCTATGCCCGCCCGCCGAGGCATGGGGATGCCTCGGCTACAAAAATCGGACCTACGGAGACCTACTTCTTCACGTACTGGTCAATGCCTTCCTCTTTCCAGACCTTCAAGGTTTTTTGATCCTTGGGGTCGATCTTGACCCCAACAGCATTGACCGGATAGCTGTGCTTCTTTTGCATTTCGATCCAGTTCTTCTTTACCGCAGTATCTAAAGCCATGAGTTACCTCCATCTTATCCAAGTAAGCAGTTGACATTTATTGTTGAAAGCCGGCCAGTAGCTCCTCAACCGAGGTGAAGTCATAATGCTCCGGCGCCTGGGGCCCGACAATGGCAATCGCCGGGTGACGCAGAGCATCGAGTAGTAGGGTGTCGTAAGTCTGCCGGAGCGTCTCCCCATCCACCCCGTCGATCTGCTCCAAAATCTCATCGGGACCGATGTGCCGCCCAAAGTAAAGCTCCTGCGTGGCCAGGCGGCTCATCCGGGTATAGGTATCTTCCGAGGCGATGAGGTGCTGCCCCCGAATCTGCATCTTGGTCTTCCACAACTCCTCCTCATCCACCGGATAATCATTGGTGACCAACTGCCACATCTGGATCAGGGTCAGGGCTAACACGGACATCAGATATTCCGGGGCGGTGCTGCCCTCGATGACCCACAGCCCGCTGTCGCGGTAGGCGTGGTATTCGGAGCCGATGTTGTAGACCAGGCCCCGCTCTTCGCGGATATGCCGGAAGAGGCGGGAGCTGATCCCACCGCCTAAAATATTATTGAGGACGTGTAAGCTGTAACGATCAGGGTGGGCGTAGGCGTAAGCCGGAACGCCGATGGAGAAGTAAGCCTGGGAGACATCCCGATGTTCGATGGCGATGCCTTGCCGATGGGTGGCGTCTTGCGTGGGAACCGGTTTATCTTCGGCCAACATGCGCCAGAAACAGTCGCGCACCTGGGCCACAAAATCTTCATGCTCGATATTACCCGCCGCCGCAATGGTGATGTAGTTGGGCAGGTAATTGGCGTGAACAAAATATATAATATCCTCCCGTGTCATAGCCTTGACCGTCTCCGGCTCACCGGCGATGGGTCGGCCCAACGGTTGGCCCGGCCAGACCATATTTTTCAGGAGGGTATGCGCTCGCTCTTCAGGCGAGTCGTCAGCGGCAGCAATCTCTCGCAGTATGGCCTCTTTTTCCCGCTCCAGGCTATCGGCCGGAAAGATGGAGTTGAGCAGCATATCGCCCAACAGATCCAGCGCGTAGGTGCGGTAATCATCCAGGACCGCCGCGTAGTAGCAGGTGTAGTCACGGGTGGTAAAGGCCCCAATGTGCCCGCCGACGGTATCAATCATACGGGCGATCTGCATCGCGTCCCGGCTGCTGGTCCCCTGGAAGACCAAATGCTCCGTTAGGTGGGCCAGGCCAACCTGATCCGCCGGTTCATCTTGCGGCCCGGCGTTAATCAAGACAGACATGGAGACGGAGCGCATCTGCGGCATACGCTCCGTGACAATCTGGATACCGTTTTCTAGGGTGGTTTTTCGATACATAGGTGTCGTAGGTCCTTTTCGAGGTGAGAGATTGCTATTCCGTTTTTAAGTTTCGGTGTATCCAAATTGTTCGTAGGGCGAGCATCCTTATGCCGCCCGCTGCCGCATTGGGATGCGCCAGCTACCTAAAATTTGGATCTACTGAGTATCAGGCGCCGATAGGTTTGTGTAGGAACCGGCTATATCATTGAGTATAAATCATAAATCGGTTAATAAAGGTTAGGATAGGTTGGCAAAGGTTGGCTTAAGCAACAGAGGCTTGCCGGGGGGCAAGCCTCTGTTTACTGATTCAGACGATTTACTCCCCCTGTGACTCATTCGCAACGACAGTCCGAATGTCGTCACACAGGGGGTTATTGGGTCCAAACCGGCCCAAGCCAACGAAAACCTCGTGACCAAGCCCTAAGGTCTGGTCGATGCCGGCCACTTCCTTGATGAATTTGTTGTACAGGGTGCCCTCTTCATTACGAGCCACTTCAGTGATGAAGTTGCTGCCAATCACCTGGCGGTTCTCATCCAGACGCAGCCGTCCCATTGGGGAGTCGTACTCCAGATTGCGCAGGGCTTCTTGAAAGGCTTGTTGATCGTCGGATAGATCACCCTCAACCTTTTCCAGGGCGAGTAGCGCGGCTTTAGCGTTAACATAATAAGTGCTGCCGAACAGGGAGGGGGAGGGCAAGCCATCGGGGAACATCTCTCGATACATAGCCACATACGCTTGCCAGACCTCATCGGGGCTATTGTCAGCAATGGGGCCGGCGGCCGCCGCGCCCACGATATAATCGGCCATTTCACCCTCCGCATTGAGAACCGATTGATCCAGAGTCACACTCCCGGCAATAATGGGCAGTTGCCGGCCGGCTTCGTCAAACTGACGGATAAAATTGAGACTGTTCGTGCCGCCTAATGAGACGTACATGGCATCGATATCGGACGGGATGATCTCGATGATGTTACTATAATCGGTCGCGTCGATCGGCGTCCAGAATTTTTCAACGACTTCGCCGCCGGCTTCACAAAAATTAATGAGAAAGCCCCCCACATGGGTGTAATTGAAGGAGTAATCGTCAGCCAGAATTGCAATACGGTGATACCCTTTCTCCTTATAGACGTACTCGCCCAACCCGGCCATCCATTGGACCCCATCGGTAGAAAAACGGAAGTAATTAGGAGCCGGATCACGCAGGGTGATGTCTTGAGCGGCTGAGGTGCCATTCAAAAAGGTTTTGTGGGGGTAATCTTTGGCATAGTCCCGGATAACTAAGCCCTCATCACTGGAAGAGGGGCCAATGACAATATCAACCTGATCCTCTTCGATTAATTTACGAGCGGCAGCCAGAGCGAGGTCCGGCGCGGTTGAATCGGACCCTTCGACGATGAGTTCAATGGGCCGTCCGTTGATTTGCCCCCCAAATTCAGCCACCGCCATTTCCACAGTCCGTATCGCATCCCGGCCGCCTGTCACGTAGATACCGTTCAGGTCGACGACAAGGCCAATTTTTATGGGATCCCTGTTGGTTGAGGTGAGACCCTCGTCAGGCTCAGACGCTGAACTGAGACTCTCCTCTGGCTCAGGTGCCGGCTCAGGCGCTGAACTGAGACGCTCATCAGGCTCAGTAGGGGATACCTCGCTATCGGCGGCAACGTCTTCAGTCTCGGCCGGGATAGCCTCCGTCTGCTCAAGAAGCGTTTCATACTGCTCGGCTACACCCTCGATGCGTTGGGTGACGGCTTCAACTCGTTCAGCCGCACTCTCGGCACGCTCAACAGCCGCCTCGATCCTGGTAATCTCTTTGGCGCTCAGTTCGCCGGCTTGTTGTGACGGCTCCGCTTCGTCCAGAATGCCACAACCGCTAATAATCAAGCTCAACACAATGAAAACAGCGCCCAGCTTAAACCACATGTAATGTTTTTGTCCTTTTCGGGGTGAATGTCGATGTTTCATCTTTCATATCCTGTTCTAAGAGACTGTTTTAAAAGCCCTCCAGGGTCCACAGATGGACACAGATTGTCACTGATATTATCAAAATTTTGATAAAAATCTGTGAACATCAGTGTAAATCTGTGGATAACTCTGTAAACTTTCACTTTTAAAACAGCTTCTAAAGTGATTTGTCATCTTGCAAGGCATTGAAATTTGCCGGTAAAAGAGAATTGACAATGTCGATGATCCTCAAAAAAAACCTATCCCATTGTTAGATGCTTATGCCTCACCCCCTTACAAAAAGTCGGTTGGTTTATCCATTTTTAAGAGACAAATGTAGCGAAAACGTGGAGACTTACAATATGACAGTATAAAATAGGCTCTCTGTAACATAAGTTAGGCTAGGTTGGGAAAGGTTTGTTAAGGATTGTGGAATAAATCAAATAAAGCGAGGCTTTGAATGGATCGGCGATAGCCTGCCCGCTAAGAGACTGTTTTAAAAGCCTTCCAGGGTCCACGGATGGACACAGATTGTCACTGATATTATCAAAATTTTGATAAAAATCTGTGAACATCAGTGTAAATCTGTGGACAACTCTGTAAACTTTCACTTTTAAAACAGCTTCTAAGACGGCAATCAAAACGGGCTGGCGCTGCCCGCAAGGGCACGAGTGGGCCGCCGCCTACCGCAACGTCTCCAGAGGCTCCGGCTGCCCGCACTGTTGGCGGTTGCGGCGGGGAAAGAAAAAAAATAAGAAAAAGCCTGGCCGAAGGGCCAGGCTGGTTATCCTCTATTCAAATGAAGCGGGTGGGCGACCAGACCTGCCA
>CAZWZZ010000464.1:3429-5532 GCA_964638395.1 uncultured Caldilineaceae bacterium | reverse complement strand
GTACTCCAGCTTGAGCCATCATAGCGGCTAAAGTAGATTTCTTGGGCCTCCATCAAAGGTTTGCTGCCATCATCGTGCGTCCAGACCAGGATGGTTTGGCCCTCAGTGGCCGCCACATCGGGATAACCGGAGCCGAAGACGTTGGTGGCAATGGGCGTCTCATTGCTATTGCTTAAGGCCGTTAGATCGTTGGCGACGAAGGCGGCATAGGGGGTCGAACCGTCGAGATAATCGCGGGCGATAGGGCGTGGCCCGGTCGAGGTTGTCTCCACGGTGTTCGGCTGGATGAGTGGGGCGGGTTCGGGCCATTGCCACAGATGGGACTCTTTGATCTCTTCTTCAAACGTCCACGACTCCAGGCGATAACCGTAATAAAACTCGGCGCTGGCCGATTTGAAATGATCGGGAGAGGCCGGGAATTGAAAAGCCATTTTACCCTCTCCTCCGCCAAAAACCTCGGCTGTACCGATATATTCTAACCCAGTCCGCGTACTGACCCGACCATTGAGCTGACCGTTGATTTCACTTTGCTTCCAATCCAGGCTATCATTCTTACTCTCAAAATCGGCGGTGCCATTGAGTTGGGCCGTGATTGAGCCTTTGATCAACACGAAGTCATTGAACCAGGCATAACTTTTGCCTAAAATGGGTAGCTCTTCAGCCTCTTTGAGGATGCAGCCCAACTGGACCTTCCCTTTACAAAGTAGGGTGGCCAGGTCTGCTTCTTTTTTAAAGGGGGTGGCATCGGCTTGCATTGTCAACGAAGCCGTCTCTAATTGAATGCCGCTGCCCGCTTCGATGTTGAAGTCACCCTCGGCAGACAGGGTCAGGGGGATATTTTCGCCCAACAGCTTGAATTTTCCGGTGGGAATATTGATGGCCTCCGGCTTAATTTTGACGGTGCCCGCGCCGCTCGGCTTGAGGGTGACATCGAAGGGGGGCTGAATTTGCAGCAGGTCAATCAGGGGTTCATCGGGATAAAAAGGAATAATCACATCCGGGATAACCCCCTGGATTGAGAGAAATTCATCGGGCGGGAATTTGAAGTCGGAGACGTAGGTGACATCACTCTTGCTGCCGGGAGCCTCACACGTGCCCACCTGCTCTATTGTGAAGGGGGCCGGCAGCCAGGACGGAGAGCTAACCCCAACCAGGTCGAAATCGACCGGGCCGAGGGCGCTGCCATTCTGGGCAATGGCTTCGATGCTCAAAGTATTGGACGTGCCCAACAGACTGTAGTTGAGGTCAACATCCATATTGTAATATTCAGAGACCGGGTTGGTGTCGGCGCTCTTAGAAACCGTGGTGCCGTTGAGGGTAAACGCCACCCGGTCAGGCGTCAGCCCGGCATCCGCCCAATCGACCTGGGTGTCGTACCGATTGCGGAGAGAGGTGAGGTTGTCGTTGAGGAAGTAGGTGCCCTCAATACACGCCTCCACCACCACTGACCTATCACAATCCGGATGCGGCTCCGTATTGCGACCCAAATCAGGAATACTGTTGAGCCAGGCTTGGAAAGCTGAGTCTTGGGGTTCTTCAAGGCAAGTGCTGTTGAAACCAAAATATCTCAAAAAAGTAAGGTTTGTTAAATTTAGGGGCAATTCTCCACTCAGTGGATTGCCACTTAGAGCGAAATAATAGAGACTCTCCAGATTGCCCAATGATGCAGGAACCTCACCTGTCAGTTGATTGTTGGATAGATAGAGCAGAAGCGGATAAGACAGATTGCCCAATGATGCAGGAATCTCACCCGTTAGTTGATTCCTTGATAGATCAAGCCATCTTAGGTTAGGCAAATTTCCTATAGATGTAGGAATTGTCCCAGTTAAATCACGCCCGGACAATTCAATTTTTTCGACACGAAGAAAATCGTCATCTACCCCGCAATAAGTTATACCTTCCCAGACGGAGCCTGTGCAGGGATCGGTGTTAATGTCCCAGGGCAACACACGACCTGTACTGTTATATAAATCAACTAATGCTGCTTTGTCATCTGGGTGAGTCGTGTATAGCTCCAGCGGCTTGGCCGCCACCGGCTCGGCCTGCCCCACAAGCAGCAGGGCCAACAGGGTCAGGCCCAAGAGGGTGAGGTTAATGAATGAT
>CAZWZZ010000464.1:0-3419 GCA_964638395.1 uncultured Caldilineaceae bacterium | reverse complement strand
CCTGTACTGTGATATAAATCAACTAATGCTGCTTTGTCAACAGGGTTAGTAGTGCCAACTTGCCCCAGCGGCTTGGCCGCCACCGGCCCGGCCTGCCCCACGAGCAGCAGGGCCAGCAGGGTCAAGCCCAAGAGGGTTAGGTTAATGAATGATCGGTTGGATTGCATAATAAATCTCTCCTTATTGTGTTGATTGATTGGATGATGGGTGACGCCGTTGAGAAAAACGAGACTCTAACGGTTTCAAAATTTGATGGCTTGACCGGATTTAGCCCCAATCGGCTCAGCGTTTCGCCTGACATTGAGTGCGGAACCCTTTAATGCGATTGCGGTCTACTGATAATGTTGCTTATCCGTGGGCGGATGGGGCGAACGGTTGCTTGGGCACCCGGTTAGAGCAGGATTGCTAGAATGATAGGATAACATCCGCCTATTCCATCGATCCTGCTCTGAAGGACCCGGCTTCTTCCTCTGCGTGGTGGCCGGTTGAATCGCTGAGGGCGCTGAGAGGCGTGACATCGCTGAGGTGTTTCAGCGGTCTCAGTGGCCTCATTCCGTCAGCGGTTCAGCCGTGGGCCGGTTAATCCCGGTCTGCTCTCCGAGCTTAACACAAATCGCCTCTCACCGGTCTCCGTAGTTTCTCTCACATTTTCTCACCCTCCTCTCATCATCATCATCATCATCATCCTCATCACCGGCGCGTTACCCCAGCCTCAGCGGAGTAAGGCCGGCCTCAAATGATTTGGTGGTCGCCTGGCGACGGGGTATAATCAGGGCAGCTTATCTATTAAGAAGGAGCAAACCGCATGATAAATCCGGCAGAGACATCACAGATACAACAAATCACCCAGGAAATTGACCGGCTAATCGTCGAAATGATCGCTTTGCGGCAGCGAGTGTTAAGTCTGGAAAGCGCCCCGCCCCCGGTAGAGTCTGTTCGCAACCGCCCTTACTTTGGCATGTGGACCGACCGCGAAGATTTTCAAAATCGCACATCACGGGAGTGGTTAGAAGAGCAACGACAGCGACAGTGGAACCGACCATGAGCGGTCTACTGCTTGACACCACCGTTCTGATTGATCTGTCTCGTGGCTACATTCAGGCGGCCACTTTCATCGACGAGAAACATCAGGCTCAAACCCTACTCCTTATCTCGGCTATTTCAGCGATGGAACTGATTTATGGTTGTCGAGACAACGCCGAGGTGAAACAGGCCAGTTTATTGGTTGCCGATTTTACCGTTCTTCATCTTTCTCCTGTCGATTCTGTCAAAGCCTATGAATTAATGTTGACGTTCAGCAAAAGCCACAACCTGGCTATTCCTGACGCTCTCATTGCTGCTACTGCTTTGAACCAGGGACTTGAGCTGGCCACCGATAACGTGCGCCATTTCAAAATGATTCCTGCGCTTAACGTTTTCAAGCCCTATTGAGGGTTCTGGTTGGCTCTCCGAGCTTAAGATAAAGCGACTCCTACCGAACTCCGCAGTTTCTCTCACCATCTCTCTCCCTTAGCCCAATCACCGGCGCGTTACCACAGACTCAACGGGATAAGGCCGGCCTCAAATGATTTGGTGGTCGCCTGACGACGGGGTATAATCAGGGCAGCTTATGTAATGAAAGGATGAGACCCTATGGCTACCTTAACCATTGAATTGCCGGATGAGCTGATGCGTGAACTCAACCACCGCCAAACTTCGAATCGGATGATCCAGGCCCTCGTTGAGGAATCCCTCAGAACCTGGCTTCACAAAACGACCAACAGTGCGGAGGGAACGGAACAACCCGCCGCCTCCCCCTTCAATGAGAGCGCTTTCAATGAAAGCGCCTTTCCCTTTGTCGAGCAGTTGATCGACGAAAATTTCTCCCTGTTTGAGCGGCTGTCTAAGCTGTGAACACCGTCTCTAACCAAACGATTGCCGATTTACTGCTCCGAGTCTACGAAATCCACGAGCGGATTATCGCCCGAACGGGTGGGCTGGAAGGCTTACGGGATGGGGCCATGCTTCACGCGGCGGTGGCCCGTCCCTTTGCTACTTTTGGCGGCGAAGAGCTGTATCCTGACGATTTCGAGAAAGCGGCGGCCCTCTTTCATTCGCTGATCAAAAGTCACCCGTTTATGGATGGCACGAAGCGCACCGCTTTTGCGGCCACCCTCTATTTTTTGGAAGCATTGGGCTATCCCCGCCCTTCGACGCTGCCGGAAGAAGAAGTCATCCGCTTTTGCCTCAGCATCGCCGAAGAAAACATCCGCCGGGCCGAAGACCCCTCGCTGCAACCCGTAACCATCGCCGAGATTGCGGCCTGGTTTCGGCGGTTGCTCGGCCGGCCCGGTTGAATCGCTGAGGCCGCTGAGGGAGGTGAGATCGCTGCGGGGTTTCAGCGGTCTCAGCGGCTCCCGCCACACCCGGATGGTGAATAGGTGGGAGGGTTGATTCGTTTGTGTCCTCTTGAAATTCATTAGCAGCCCCGGCCGGTTAACGATTTGGTGACCAGCTTACCATATCTGGCGTTCCAAAAGCGTGACCTGGAGCGTGACCTATCCGTTCTGGTTAGAGGCGCTGTCAGGCACAAGCCCCCCGCGCCTCGACGCACACCAACCGGGACGACTCGATGATCGCTTCGTGGGGAACGTGGGCCGGAATCTCCAGACGATCCCCCTGGCGCAGGACGAAGGTTTGATCGTGGTCGGGCAGGCGAACGATGAGCAGCCCCTCGGCCACCCACAAGATGCGTTGCCGGGGCAGGTCGCACAGCGGGCACTCCTCGCCACGCCGCCCCAGCCAGACGCGAGGCCAGAAGCCCTGCATACAGAGTAAGGTCCAAATGGCGATCTGGGTCAATCCCCGGCCGCCGGACCAGTAACGGATAGTGGTCATTGCTCCCCCCCCAACATCATCGCTAACTCTTTGGCAAACTGAATGATTTCCTCCAGCCGATCCGGGTAGGGAATGACCCGCTCCGGCGGCGGAGCGAAGGCACCCAAGGTGACTGCCCTGGCGTTAGGCAGTACATTCAGCACAAAATGGGCCTGATTGGCCCCAACCCCCTCAAAAAATTGGTCGAGCCGGGGATCGTGGGCCGGTCGATGATACCGCTGGACCGGGCCGGGAATGATGAGGCAGACGGTCTGAGTCGCCAGGGACAAGGCTTGATCCAGGCTAAAATCCGGCAACAGGGCCAGGCCGTGCGCCCCGCTGGTCTGGCGTAGGGTCAAGCCGACCACTTTGACCAACAGGCCGGCTTGCCGCAGTTCCGTCACAAAAATCGTGGCCACCGATTCATCGAAGCCATCGTCCCACAGGACGAAAATGTAATTTTTTGGGGTGGGCATTGGGCTATATTCCTCCGTTGAGAGAAGTATAGCCCAAAACGACTCCCATTTGTCTCCCGTCTGTCTCTCACTATCTCTCGGTGAGGG
>CAZWZZ010000463.1:0-5549 GCA_964638395.1 uncultured Caldilineaceae bacterium | reverse complement strand
ATATTTTACCGGCCAACCGGGTCACCAAAGAGCAACTCGGCTTGCTGATGGCCGGGTCCCGCCCCGCCGACCTCGATTTGGATGGGGATGATGAGTCGGAGCCGGTGGAAGCAGATCTCGACGCGGTGATGTGAGTTTGGCGATTTGATTATGACCCACCCTGAAAAACGACCGGTTCTATTCGACCATGACGGCGGCATCGACGATCTGATCTCCCTGGCGATGCTGTTGGCCATGCCCCACATCGACTTGCAGGGCGTGGTCGTTACCCCGGCCGATTGCTTTCTGCGGCCCGCTGTGTCAGCCTCCTTGAAAATTATGCGCTTCTTTGATCGGCTCGATGTCGAGCTATGTGCAGGCACATTGCACGGGGTCAACCCCTTTCCCCGTGACTGGCGGGCGCAACCCTATGCCGTTGATGCTTTGCCCATCCTGAATGAAATCAGGCTTACCGACGCCGCCGCCGCGAGCGGAGATAACCAAGACAGAGGCCGCAGTGTCTCCGGGGCCGAGCGGCAGCGACCGTCCGAGATGATGTCCGGGCGGGGCAATCCCTTTGAGTCGATACAAAAACGGCTCCGGGATAAACTACTGACCAGGCTTCAGGCCGGCGTCGCGGCGTTCAGCCATCAAAAACGGTATACGTTCCAAGCTCTATTTGATGAAACGGTTTCTGCTGAAAACATTGTTTTGAGTCGTGTCGAGCGTAATCGTTTGTTACAAACCCTTGTTATCGACATTTACCCCCGGTTGAACGGAACCCTACCCACCCCCCTGGCCGAACCCGGCCACCAATTTTTGGCCCGCAAATTGCGCGAGGCGGAGGCCCCGCTGACGGTTCTCATCACCGGGCCGGTCACCAACCTGGCCACGGCCCTGACGGACGAACCGGCCCTGGTTGAGAAAGTGGCGCAGGTGGTCTGGATGGGCGGGGCGCTCAACGTGCCGGGCAACGTCCGGGATTACGAACATGACGGTAGCGCCGAATGGAACGCTTATTGGGACCCACCATCTACCTACAACCTGTGGCAAACCGACGTTCCCATCACCCTCTTTTCGCTGGATGCCACGAACCAGGTTCAGGTCAAGCGGGAGTTTCTACATCGCCTGGCCCAGCAGCGACGCTATCCCTTGTCTGATTTGGTGGGCCAATGTTGGGCCTTGACCGTCGGCACGATTCCCGCCGACGAATACACCTACTATATGTGGGATACCTTGACCACCGGCTATCTGGGAGCGCCCCAACACATCACCTTCCGGGATGTTCGTAGCGAGGCCATCCCCTACGGCCCCAGTGCCGGGCGCATCAAGGAGGTTTCGAGCGGCGGTAAACTGATCCGCGTGGCCGACACCGTCGATGTGGCACGTTTTCAGAACTATTTATTGGAACTGTTTAGGCGGTGAGTGTGATGGATAACAACGATCTGGTTATAAAACTGCGACAGATATTACCTGACATTTTAGAGAACACTCCGGTCACTTTAGCCTATTTGCACGGTTCCAGAGCCAGGGGGGCGGCCTTACCTGCCAGCGACGTGGATATTGCCCTGGTACTGGGCCGCAATCCTGTAGATATGACATCCCAGGAACGCTGGCACCTGGAGTCAGCGGTGGGGATTGCTTTGGAACAGCAGGGCATTATTAACCCGGATGTCAGAGTCATTGACGATTTACCGCTGCCCTTTCGCGGAGAGGTGGCGGTCTATGGGGTGCGGCTCTACTCCGGAGATGAGGTGGCCCGGGTCGAATTTGAGACCCGGACGTGGAAGCAATATTTTGATTTTCAGCCCACCGCCCGGATGATGCGCCAGGCTTTTATCAAGCATATTCAAGAGCATGGTTTAACGAAGGGATAGTCTAGCGATGGTCAACCGCACCAAGGGTGAAGAGCCTGGCAGTGACCAAGATGCTGAGACATCATAAGGAGAGACTATGGAAGCAAGTGCGAAACCAACGCCCTCGGTTCCGGATCAAAAAGAACCGAACCGGTCTCCGAATGTTTTACGGGGTGTGTTGGACACACTGCTGGTACCGCTGCTGGCCGTCTTTAGCGCCCTGGTCATCGGGGCTATCATCATTGTCGTCACCGATGCGGCGGTCTACGCGGCTTTCGCCGAGGAGGGCATTATCGGGGGCCTCAGCACGGCCTGGAGCGGCGTCGCTCTGGCGTATGGGGCGCTCTTCTCCGGCTCGTTGGGAGACGCGGCGGCCATCAGCGAGAGTCTGGTGGCCTCCACGCCCTACATTTTTGCCGGGTTGGCTGTGGCCGTCGGTTTCCGGGGGGGGCTGTTCAACATCGGCGGCGAGGGGCAACTGTTGGTGGCCGCCGGGGCCTCGGTGGTCATCGGCTACAGCTTCCAACTGCCGGCCATTATTCATCTGCCGCTCGCTCTGTTAGGCGGTATGGCGGCCGGCGCGATTTATGGAGCCATCCCCGGCTATCTCAAGGCCACCACCGGCGCTCACGAGGTCATCAACACGATTATGATGAACTTCATCGCCTTCCGCTTCTTCGACTGGGCCTTTACCGGCCCCCTGCGCCGGCCCGGCGGCGATGCGCCGGTCACTGCCGAAATTTATCCGAGCGCCTATTTACCCCAACTCTTTGAGGGCTACCGCTTTCACTGGGGCTTTTTCTTGGCCCTGGCCGTGGCCTTTGGGGTGTGGTGGCTGCTGTTCAAAACCACCCTCGGTTTTGAAATCCGCACCGTCGGGGCCAACCCCAACGCCGCCCGTTACGGGGGCATCAAAATCACCTGGATTACCGTCATCACGATGGCCATCAGCGGTGGGTTGGCCGGGTTGGCCGGGAGCAACGAGGTTCTGGGCTTGAACCACTTTCTGGCCAGCGGCTTCTCGGCCGGTTACGGCTTTGATGCCATCGCCCTGGCCCTGCTGGGCAAAAGCCATCCGTTGGGCGTGGTCTTGGCCTCGCTGCTGTTCGGCACGCTCCGCAACGGGGCAACCCGGATGCAATCTATCGCCAGTATCCCCATCGACATTATTTCTATCATTCAGGCGTTGGTCATCGTCTTCATCGCCGCCCCGGCCATCGTCCGCTGGATTTATCGCGTGCGGATCAAACCGGAGGATGAATTGGAAAGCACCACCTTCACCCGGGGGTGGGGGGCATAACCATTAGGAGGAGCATTTTATGAGTTCAGCAACCTTAGCCGCCCCATCCACCGCCGTCCGCGAAAAGCGGAGTGTGGGCATGGGCATCTTCTTTCTCCTGGTGGCCGTGGGCATTGCCTGGCTCTTTGCCTTCAACACCACCGGCGATATGGAGACTTCGTTCGGGCTAAACCCCGGCGCTCGGACTAACGCGCCCCGTCTGGAGAATTGGATTCTGCCGACGCAAAGCACCCTCTGGCTTTTAGCCACCGTCGTGGCCTTCATCGGCGGCTGGCAACTGGCCAAAGGCTTCAAACGGGTCAATCTGGCCCTGCTCGTCGTTTCGCTCATTTTTATCTTCGCCTTTTTGACCTGGTCGGCGCGGGGTACGTCGATGAATTTGTTAGGGATGATCTCCACCTCGCTGCTGCGGGCCGCGCCCATCGCTTTCGGCGCGTTGAGCGGCATCCTGTGTGAGCGGGCCGGGGTCATCAACATCGCCATCGAAGGCATGATGCTGACCGGGGCGATGGTGGCCGTCGTCGTCTCCAGCATCTTCCGCAATTATGATGGCGTTCACCCGGAGACAGGCGAGCTGCTCTTTCCGGCCTGGCTGGTCGGGATCGGGCAATCGCTCGATCAGGCCAATCTGTCTGATGCAGTCCCCTGGTATCTGATCTTGGGGCTGATTGGGGCCATCCTGGCCGGAGGGGTGCTGGGTCTCTTCCACGCCTGGCTGTCGGTCACGTTCAGAGTGGACCAAATCGTCAGCGGCACCGTCATCAACATTCTGGCTCTGGGGCTGACCAGCTTTTTGAGCCAGCGCTTTTTGCAACCCATTCAGGCCCTCAACAGCGGCGGGACGTTCAAGATTTTGCCCATCCCCGGCCTGTCCAGCATCCCTATCATCGGCCCCCTTCTCTTTGAGCAACGCTTCATTATTTATGTCCTGTTTATTCTCGTGATCGCCGTTCACGTCATGCTCTTCTACACCCGCTGGGGATTGCGGACGATTGCCGTCGGGGAGCATCCCAAAGCGGCCGATACGTTGGGCATCAACGTTTTCAGGATGCGGTACGTCAACGTCGTTTTAGGGGGGATGATCGCCGGGCTGGGCGGGGCCTATTTCACCATCGGCTCCGTGGGCCGTTTCGACGAGGCGCTGACCGCCGGGAAGGGGTTCATCGGCCTGGCGGCGATGATTTTCGGCAAGTGGACGCCCTTCGGCGCGTTCGGGGCCTCCCTCATCTTCGGCTTTGCCGATGCCTTACAGGTGAAGTTGCAGGGTCTCGGCATCGACCAGGTTCCTATCCCCAGCGAGTTCCTGCTGATGGCCCCCTACATCGTGACGATGATCGTCCTGGCCGGGGTCATTGGCCGGGCTATTCCCCCCGCCGCCGATGGGATTCCGTATGAGAAGGATTAGCGGGGTGGTGACGCCGCCTCGATGAGCCAGTCGCCAATATTTCGTTCCGTTTGGTCAAACTCCACGCCAATCAGCGTGACCGGTTTACTCTGGTTCAAATATTTTTGGAAATATTGCAGCGATTTGATTTGGGCCAGGGCTTCTTCTTTGCTGCCAAAGAGCTTGAATTCAAACAGATAGATCATCTCCGGCATATCCACTGCCACATCAATCCGGCCCCGGTTGGTCTTGATTTCCGCCTCGATGTTGAAGCCCAACAATTGGAAGATGGCGAAGAAGATGCTCTGATAATATTTCTCATTTTTGATCTGCAAATCGTAGGGCACATTGGCAAAAAAGATTTTCAACTCTTCCAAAACATTGTCGATGTCACCCCGTTTGAAAAACTGCGTCATCCGCAAAATATAGCTTTCTTCTCCCGTAATCTCCGAAAAATGTTCGATCACTTCGGATAAGAACCCCTTTTTTACTTCAAAGTTGGGATAATCGAGAAGATACAACCGTTCCTCATACTCATCATCAATATCCCGAATGGTCAAATAACCGGATTGGAAGAGTAAGGGTAATGATTGCAGCCGCTCAACTTCATACGATGAAAAAGAACGCTCAGAGACCCATTTTTCATCGGGGATTTGCCGCCAACTTTGGGGATTGTTTTTCATCAACTCCAACAGAAACGTGGGCGTGCCGGTTTCAAACCAGTGGAATTTGAATTGATGATGTTTGAGTAACAACAGCAATGAAAATGGATTGTAAACGTACAGCGCCTCATCCGAAAAACGATAGCCATTATACCACTGTTTGACTTTCCGAAGGGTGGCTTGATAAGACAACTTCGTGGCTTCAACCAAACGCTGGAGGTGGTCAGCAAAAGCGGCTTCCAGTTCTGGCTGGGTGATCCCCAACATCGGGGCATAGGCGGGAACCATCGAAATATCTTCCAAATTGTTGAAGCCGGAAAAGACGGAGATTTTGGAGAATTTGGTGACGCCGGTCAGGAGGACAAAAC
>CAZWZZ010000462.1:2540-5570 GCA_964638395.1 uncultured Caldilineaceae bacterium | reverse complement strand
CCTCTGTCTATCCCTTTTTTGGGGGATTGACTGACAAGGTGAACTGTTACGAATTTCGTGAGATTGATCCCGTAAAACGTATGGGAGTTCCAGAAAAATAATGATCCCAAAAATCGGAGCTTGGGGTCAGTTGTCAGTTGTCAGTGGTCAGTTGCAAAGGACAAATGACAACTGACAACTGACTTATCATCCAACTTTGGGATCATTTAAATCTTGGAACTGCCTATTGCGTAAAATCTGATGACGCTTCACGGTTTGCGTTTTACGAGCGTTTCAACCAGGATCGATTCTCACACCCTCATTCCGACTTATCTGTAGGAGTATCTTCGTCTGCCTGATACCGCGCTTGCAGCTCCCGCAGTTGAGCTTCCAACTCAAGCGCCCGGTTTTCCGCTTCACGTCTGGCTCTGGCTTCGGCTTCGGCGCGGGCAGCTTCGGCTTCGGCGCGGGCGGCTTCGGCTTCGGCGCGGGCAGCTTCGGCTTCGGCGCGGGCAGCTTCAGCATCCGCACGCTTTTCAGCCGGGAGGATAGGTTGACCGGTCTGGCTATCAATGACAAAAAATCGCTGTCGATCCTGACTAATGCCTACCCAAACGTTGTTCACCTGGCTAAAGACCCATCCGTGTTCATTCGGTTGAATTTCCACGTAAATTTTATCCTGTAGCCGATAGCCCAGGACCTCATAAGAAACCTGAGTACCTCGTAGCCAGGAGTCAATGATAAAATATTCTTCAACGCCGGCCTGTTCATAGATAGCCACCTTTTTATCTCGATCCGGTTGTCGATAGCGGGGTGAAACGACTTCGAGGATAAAACGGGGGCGAGTCCCTTCTTGGGCAACGTCGAAAGCGGGGCGAGGTTTAGCCGGGTCTTTGACGTTAGGAATGACCGCCACATCGGGCGCAGGCTGAGACAACCCCTCAATACCCCACAAAATCTTCAAATCGCTAAAAACGGCTGTGGTAGGATCGTTTCGATAGAGATAGCGAAAGATGCTTTTCAAGTTCTCAGTATCCTCGTCGTGGAGTGTGCCCTGCATAAACAAATCTCCTTCTTCGGGATCGAGAAAATCATCGAGGGTGAGGGGTTTGTAGCTGTAGACCTCTTTACCATTCTTATCATAGGTAATAATGGTCCGATAGCCGTAATAAAATTCGTCATCGAGCCGTTCCGTGGCCGTTAATGGTTGTGAGGGGTCGCGTGTTTTAGCAGACATTAAATACTCCTTGCCAACATATCGTCACAACATATTATAAGCGATATAAACCTGATCGAAAAATAGATGATATTGACCCTTTTACCGGGCTGCCGTATAATATCAAGCGGGAACACCGGCGCATCCACGGCAGCATACTGCACTAGGCTCAAATTTCACTCTCCCAACCATTCAACCACCGTCGAAACGCCCATCCCCACGCCGACGCACAAGGTGGCCAGACCGTAGTAGGGGCGTGGCTCGGCGGCGGCCCGGCGCTTCATCTCGTGCAGCAGCGTAACCAGGATACGCGCCCCGGAGCAGCCGGTCGGGTGGCCGAGGGCGATGGCCCCGCCATTGACGTTGGTGATGTCGTGGCCCAGCCCCAACTTTTTCATCACGCCGAGGGCCTGGGCGGCAAAGGCTTCATTCAATTCGATCAAACCCAGATCAGCCACGGACAAGCCGAGCCGCTTGAGCAGTTTCTCCGTGGCCGGCACCGGGCCGTAGCCCATCACGCCGGGGTCCACGCCGGCCACCGCCGCGCCCAGCCAGCGGGCCAGCGGTTTCAGCCCCAACTCGTCCGCCTTCTCCCGGCTCATCAGCAGCAGCGCCGCCGCCCCGTCGTTGATGCCGCTGGCGTTACCCGCCGTGACCGTGCCCCCTTTGCGAAAGGCCGGACGCAGTTTGGCCAGTGACTCCATCGTCGTATCCAGGATGTAAGCCCCATTTTCGGGGCGATAGCGGGGATGTTCGTCCGTATCAACCCGGAGCGGGTCGCCTTTGCGTTGGGGGACCCGGATGGGGATGATTTCATCTTTGAATTTGCCGCTGTTGATGGCCGCAATCGCCCGGCGGTGGCTCTCCAGGGCGAAAGCATCCTGTTCCTCCCGGCTGATGCCCAAATCCTCGGCGATGTTCTCCGCCGTTTCGCCCAGGCTGACGATGGGATACAGGGCCTCCATCTTGGGGTTGTGATACCGCCAACCGACGGTCGTATCCCACATTTTGGGCGCGACGAAGGTCGGCGTGCGGTCGGGTTTGGGCAGACTCCACGGGGCGCGGCTCATCGACTCGACGCCGCTGCCGATGTAGATGTCCCCCTCTCCGGCGATGATGGCCTTGGCCGCCTGATTGACCGCTTCCAGGGCCGAGGAGCAGTTCCGATTGACCGTCACGCCGGGAACCGAGACCGGAAAACCGGCCAGCAGCACGGCCATGCGGGCCACATCCCGGTTATCCTCGCCGGCCTGGTTGCCGCAGCCGGCGTAGACATCATCCAGCAGAGCCGGATCGACCCCGGTACGCTCCATCAACGCTTTGTAGGTTTCCGCTAACAGATCATCCGGGCGGATACTCGACAGCCCTCCGCCGTATTTGCCGATAGGCGTGCGTACTCCGTCAACGATGACGACTTCCTTCATCAGAAAAATAGCCTCCTGTGGGTTTTGACCAAATTTTAGGGGAGGATGCGGTTGGAGTCAATTATGGCGAAAAGCAAAAAACACGAATTACTCGAATTTGGAGACATTGCTCCGTTCATCCGAGAAATTCGCGTTCTTGATTTTTACCCACGCCTTAGAACTTACCCCCGCTCCTGAGCGTCGATGACGGCCATAGCGGCCATATTGACGATATCCCGGACTTCCTCCTCGCTACCCTGCAAGATATGGACGGCTTTGTTCATACCCAGCAACAGCGGCCCAATCGACTCGGCCCCGCCCAACCGTTGCATCAGCTTGTAGGCGATGTTGGCCGCTTCCAGATCGGGGAAGACGAGGATGTTGGCATCCCGCACCCGGCTGAAGGGGAAGATGTCATCAATCATACCGGGC
>CAZWZZ010000462.1:0-2440 GCA_964638395.1 uncultured Caldilineaceae bacterium | reverse complement strand
GATGTTGGCATCCCGCACCCGGCTGAAGGGGAAGATGTCATCAATCATACCGGGCATGACCGCCGTGTCGGCCATCATTTCCCCATCTACGGCCAGGTCGGGCTGCCGCTCGTGCAAAATGTCGGCAACCCGGCGCATTTTGGCGGTGAAGGCGTGGCGGGTGCTGCCGAAGTTGGAGAAACTGAGCAGGGCCACCCGGGGCTCGATGTCGAAGCGACGCACCTCCTCCGCCGCCAGCAGCGCAATATCGGCCAACTCCTCGGCCGTGGGGTCGATGTTGACCGTGGCATCGACGAAGAAGTAGACTTTGTCCCGGACGATGATGATATACATCCCGGCCACTTTTTGCACATCCGGGGCGGTGCCGATGACCTCGATGGTCGGGCGCAGCACATCCAGATAGTTGAGAATCAAGCCGGCGATATAGGCATCGCCGTGCCCCTGGCGGATCATCATCGGACCAAAGTAGCGACGTAGGCGCATCTGGTTGCGGGCTGCCACCAGTGTAACCCCTTTGCGTCGCCGCAAATCAAATAGGGCCTGGCTATACTCGTCGAAATGGTCGCTGTGTTGCGGTTCGATGATGGTCGGCTCGAAATCGAGACCCAACTCCTCAATTTTTTGGTGGATAACATCGGGCTGCCCTAGCAGCACCGGGAAACCGATCCCCTCCTCCTGAACAATGTTGGCCGCCCGGATGATGCGCGGCTCCTCCCCCTCGCCAAAGACCACCCGCTTGGGGTTATGGCGGGCTTTGTTGATGATGTGGCGCATCAGTTGCCAACCCTTGCCCAGACTGGCCTCCAATTTATCCTGGTAGGCCTCCAGGTCGATCTGGCGACGGGCTACGCCGCTTTTCATCGCCGCTTCAGCCACCGCCGGGGCCACCCACAACAGCACACGAGGATCGAACGGCTTGGGAATGATGTACTCCGGCCCAAATTTGAGGGCGGTCAGGTTGTAGGCTTTGAGAACCGAGTCGGGAATATCCTCGTGGGCCAGGGCGGCCAACGCTTTGGAGGCGGCCAGTTTCATCTCATCATTGATCTGGCGGGCCTGGACATCGAGCGCCCCCCGGAAGATGAAGGGGAAGCCGAGGACGTTGTTGACCTGGTTGGGGTAATCGCTGCGTCCGGTGGCCATAATCGCATCGGGCCGGGCTTCTTTGGCCGCCTCATACGTGATCTCCGGGTCAGGGTTGGCCATCGCAAAAATAATCGGCTTGTCGGCCATCTGGCGAACCATATCCTGGCTGACCGAGTCGGCCACGGACAGCCCGATCAAGACATCGGCCCCGGTCATCGCTTCGATCAGGGTTCGATCCTCGGTCTCTTTGGCGAAACGGGCCTTATATTCATTCATCCCCTTTTGCCGCCCGGTGTAGATGACCCCTTTGGAGTCGACCAGGGTGATGTTTTTGCGCTGCGCCCCGGCCAGAATGAACAACTCGGCGCAGGAGATGGCCGAGGCCCCGGCTCCGTTGACCACAATTTCCACCTCGGCAATATCTTTTTCGACCAGTTTCAGGGCATTAATCAAGCCGGCTGTGGCGATGATGGCCGTGCCGTGCTGGTCATCGTGAAAGACGGGAATATCGAGCATCTCCTTGAGCCGCTGCTCGATGACGAAACATTCCGGCGCTTTGATGTCCTCCAAGTTAATGCCGCCAAAGGTGGGGGCGATGGCCCGGACAACATTGATGACCTCCTCCGGGTCGGTGGCGTCCACCTCGATGTCGAACACGTCGATGTCGGCGAAGCTTTTGAACAGGACGCCTTTTCCTTCCATCACCGGCTTCGAGGCCAGCGGTCCTCGGTTGCCCAGCCCCAGAATCGCCGTGCCGTTGGAGATGACCGCCACCAGATTACTCTTGGCCGTATAACGATAGGCCGTGTTGGGATCTTCGGCGATTTCCAACACTGGCACGGCCACGCCGGGGGTGTAGGCCAACGACAAATCCAGTTGGCTGCTGGTCGGTTTGGTGGCGACGACCTCGATCTTGCCCGGTCGCCCCTCTTCATGATACCGCAGGGCATTGCGTTTACTAATATCCACGTTAAGTACTCCTTGCATTCTCAGAATTGTAAGAATCGATCTGACGCTAACTTTTCTCGATCCTCAGAGTACTCCCAACCAGGCTGAATGGCAATTTTGGGGCGTGGTAGCTGGCTCCCTTTCCTCTATGGGCGGGGAAGAGAATTGTTATCATAGCGACAAAGATTGACGAAGTGATAGGAAGGAGGTTATAATAGTGCAAACAGAGAAATTGGCACTCAAATAAAGGGGAGAGAGATGTCTAAACACCGGTTGTGGGCAGGCTTGAGTAGCATTATCTTGGCGTTTACCATCTTAGGAGTCAGTCTGGCGATGGCCCAAACATTTGGCAGTATCGTTCGGTTGACGATTGCCACCGGACTGGGGGTGCGGGATAGCGAAAATC
>CAZWZZ010000461.1:0-5579 GCA_964638395.1 uncultured Caldilineaceae bacterium | reverse complement strand
ATAATGATGAAACCGACCGTTCATACCAAACAAATCGTTCAGGATTTTGTGCAAGCGATGGTGGCGGATACCTCAGACAGCCACCAGGTTGACGTTTGGGTGCAGCAGCTCCAGCAAATTGCCCGGCTGACACCCTTTCAGCATGGTGATGTGCTGGTTCAGCACCACGCCGAGGCCGATGCCATCCACTTTTTGATTGAAGGCAACTTACAATACGAGCATCTGGTGGCGGATCAGGATGAAACCATATCCCACCGGCAGATACCGTGGCTGCCGGTTGGCTGGGGTAGCTTGCAATTTCGTCGCTATCGGGTGACCATTGTGGCCGGGAGTGATGGACGTCTATTAACGCT
Source organism: uncultured Caldilineaceae bacterium (assembly GCA_964638395.1). Taxonomy (GTDB): domain Bacteria; phylum Chloroflexota; class Anaerolineae; order 4572-78; family J111; genus CAZWZZ01. The sequence goes on along the minus strand of CAZWZZ010000461.1, from coordinate 5,226 downwards.
GCCCTTCACCGCCTGGCACAATCTTGCTACCCGCTCTCCAACGCTGTGGGCTTTTCTGTCCGAGTTCATGTTCCGGACCACCAGCCAGTTGTTGTGGAGGGCGCGGGGACTGAGCCAGGACATCTATACCGATGTGGCTGCCTCCACGACCGATTTGCCGCTTGCGGCCAGTCCGGAACTCGAAGAACTACGCCATATATATAAGCAATCGATCTGTTTCTCCGCCCTCCCGGCGGCCTGCCGCGACCGGCTGGCTGAACACAGCCGCCTGTATCAAGTCGTCGGCGGCGTCCGGATTTTGCAAGAAGGGGAACCCAGCGCCGGGTTGTGGCTGCTCAATTCGGGGCGGGTGGCAATGAAATTTACAGTGGCGACGGAAAAAGGGAAACAGACGACCGTTCGCTATGCCGTGCGCCCCGGCACCCTGCTCTGCTGGTCGGCTATAGACCACCCGGTGTCTGCCCCGTTCCAAATCGAAACAACCCGAGGCACCACGTTGGCCTTCGTACCACGGCAAGCCCTGGCAGCGCTCCGCGACTCGCAGCCGGCATGGGCCGGGGCCATCTTCAAACAACAACTGTGGCAGTTGCGCAACTATCTGGTCTCAACACGCACGCACTACAGCGATACACCGGAGGATGGCGGCATTGACTCCGTCCGCGATTTGATCGAAGACAGTAAACCCGTCTTGCCGGTCAACTCTGACCTGTATGGGGTGCCGTACCTGCTGAAAAACAAGCTGACCCGGCGGGATGGTTTTCGACGCCTCTACCGAGCCTATTTCCGGGGAACCGAAAACGAACGGGCGTTGGCCAGTCTGTCGCTCGACATGGTACATGAGATGGAACGTGCCCACCGGTTTTTTGAGGGGATGTTATCCACGTATGCCGCCGTGGTCAAAAACCGGCATCTTCTCGATGCAGCCGAGTTGCGGCGAGTCTCCTGTCGTTACTTTCGGGATGCCCTGGCCCACGTTCCATACGTCATCAAAGGGTGGGAGAATCTGCCGGACGATCCGAACTGCATCTTTATCTACAACCATATGGCCTATGCCGAAGACTCGATCTTCCACAACGGATTCTTGTTTAACCCCGACTCTCACTTTATGAGCAGTATGATTCTGGAGCCTAAATATGGCGATAGCATTCGTGTCTCCCGGACCAATGATGTCACAGAATTTTGGCGCGACGATTATTATGGACGTTTAGGACACATTCCGGTGGTGACCCCCCAGTCGGGTTGGGTGGAGGAGACAGCCGAAGAAAAACGTCAGCGCAAAAAGAAGTTTTTTGATGATTGCGCGGCCGTCTTGGCCAGTGGCCGGCCGTTCAGCATTGCTCCTGAAGGCAACATAACCGAGGAAGAAAGCTCCACCGAACAATCACCCGCGCCGCTGAAGGCGGGTGCTTTTCTGATGAGTGGGCGGTTGCCCAGCCGCCCAAAAATTGTACCGGTGGCCTTTGCCAACTTTGACAAACCGGCCTACAAAGCCGTCTTCGCCTGTGTCATCAAACCGGCTTTCAGCATGGCGGAGCGGGGCGTTGATGTCAATGATCGGGCCAGTTTGGGTCCATTTTTGGAATCATACCGCCAAGAATTTCGCGGTTATGTCGAAGAAGCCATCGAACTGGCCCGGCAAATTGAAACGCCTGAAGCCGACCTGACCGGCATCGTCACCAATCTGGATCACGTAGATGCTGTCCATGAGGAGTTCGAAGTCGATGTCCGGGCGCTGGAACTCCGGTCGACACAGGTAGGCGCTGGCCCGGCGACGACCGTGTTCTACGGATCGTCAACCTTCCGCATGTGGGACAGCCTCGCCGAGGATGTGGCCATCCCTGATGCCGTCAACTTGGGCTTTGGCGGCTCGACCTTCGAGGCCTGCCGCCTCTACTTCGAACGCCTGGTTTTGCCCCACGAGCCGACCCGCTTGGTCATCTATTGTGGGGAGAACGACATCGCTCGCGGGGCATCAGCCGAGTTCGTGACCGATCAGTTCCGGCAATTCGCCGACATGGTCCGCACGTACCTGCCCCAAACCCACTGCTGGTTCGTCTCCGTCAAACCGAGTCCCGGACGCCAGGACACTCTGGCAACCATCAAAGAGGCCAACACGCAGGTAGTAGCCGAGATCGAACGGCGCGTCCGGTGGCGGTACGTGAACTGGTTCCCGTATATGCTCGATCAGCACGGCCAGCCCAACGCGCAACTGTTTACGCCGGATGAGGTTCACTTGAATATCGCCGGTTATGGTATTTTGGGTAAGTTGCTGCGTCAAGAACTGTCTGAAGTCGATTAGTGATTGTCTAAAAATAAGTTTGCTATTTCCTTCAGGAGATTAGCGATTAAGAGATTGGAGATTGGGTCGATACTCTCTAATCTCCAATCTCCCAATCTCCCCGAAAGTGAAATGTTATTTTTGAGTGCGTGCTTAATATATTTCGTTAGGGAGCGATGATGACAGACAAAGGAATCATGGTCATTACCGGAGCCAGCAATGGGGTCGGTCGGGCTACGGCCCTCCGTTTTGCCGCCGAAGGCTATGGGGTCTGCGCCCTGGCCCGGAGTGTGGACAAACTCGAAACGTTAGCCTCGGCGGGGGAGGGCCAGATTTACCCCTATCCGACCGACGTCTCTGACAGTGGGCAGGTGGAACGGGTTTTTGAGAAGATTGTGACGGAACACAACAGGATAGACATTCTCATCAACAATGCCGGGGTTGCCGCCGGAAAACAACCGGTTGATTTCGCAATGATTGACCGGGTCATCGACACGAACCTGAAAGGGACGATGTACTGCACCTTCGCCACTCTCCCCACGATGCGTCAGCACGGAGGTGGGCGGATTGTGAACGTGGCCTCCATTGCCGGGGTCGATATCATCGCTGAGGGCAGCAACGGTCTCTATACCGCCTCCAAGCATGGCGTGGTCGCCTTCTCCGAAGCGCTCGGCAAAATGGTCAGACGGGACGGTATCTTGGTCACGGCTCTCTGTCCGGGGGCCATTGATACCGCGTTATGGAGTGAAGAAAATCCATATCCCCATAGCCGAGAGGCGATGATCCGCCCGGAAGAAGTAGCCGACTTGATTGCGTATCTATTGGCCCAACCCAAACGAACCCTGTTCAAGAATGTTAGCTTCGTGCCCGTTGTCGAGCAGTGGTAGGAACGATACGTCGCCCCTACGTCACCAGATAGTTTCGAAGCGCCCTTTACCCAGTGCAATAAAAATTAGCAAGGACAAAGGAATGACGAAAATTACACAAGAGCAACTTTACACGTTATTGAATATGCACCCCGCCCCCATATGGCTGGTGGAGGCTGATCTCTCCGCGCTCAACCTGAGAGCAAGCCCGCTGGTCGGGGCTAAACTTATTGCGGCTAATCTGAGCGGCACAATCCTCCGACAGGCCGACTTGACCGGAGCCGATCTGAGCGAGGCCAACCTGACCGGGGCCGACCTGGCCGGGGCCACGTTGACCGGAGCCAATCTGAACCAGGCCGATTTGAGCAACGCCAATCTGAATGGGGCCGATCTGACCGGGGTTAACCTGGCCGGGGCCACGCTGGCCGGGGCTAATCTTCGGGCCGATCTGAGCGGCGACGACCTGAGTCAGGCCAATCTGGCGGGAGCCTGGTCGGAACAGGCCAATCTGAGCGGGGTCAACCTGAGCGGGGCCAACTTGTCGGGCGGTCATCTGGCCGAGGCCAATCTGCGCCAGGCAAATTTGGAAAAGGCCAAGCTGGAAAAAGCCCATCTGGAAGGGGCGGTTTTGGTCGAAGCCAACCTGCAAGGGGCGGATTTGCGCTGGGCCGACCTGACCCGGGCCAATCTGAGTGGGGCCAACCTGACCGGCGCTCATTTGGAGGAGGCCACGCTGGAACGGGCCAGCCTGCGGTATGCCGTCCTGCGCGGGGCCAATCTGTATCAGGCCAACCTGACCGACACCAACCTCGAGGAGGCGAACCTGACGGCGGTCAAGCTGGAGTTGGCGGTTCTACGCCGGGCCAAGCTGTGCCGGGCCATTCTGCGGAAGGCCGACCTGACCCAGACGCTTCTGGATGGAGCGACCTACAACAAAGAGACCATCTGGCCGGTCGGCTTTGAACCCGTGGGGGCAGAGTTAGTCGAAAGAGAGGGGGCATCTTAGGTTTAGCTGACACCGTCACCGCCCCGGCGGGAAAATGCTGATCTCATCCCCCGGCGAGACCGGCAGCGACGGCCCGCCGATATAGCTCAGATCCTTACCGTTCAGCAAAACGCGCCACATCGGTTTGACCCGGTAGACCTTCTCGGCCACAAACCAGGGCGTGCCGGAGGCATCATCCCGCTCCCCGCCGACCCAATTGAGGTCGAACACCTCGCTGCGGGTTTGGGGAAAATAGTTGAAAAATTTTTGCAGGAGGGTTTCCACCGGCGCTTTGGCCGGAAGATAGATGTCGAGCGTCTGCCGTCCGGTCAAGGGGCGCATTTTGCCGAAGAGGGAAACTTTGACGGAGAAATCACCCTCATCCAACGTGCGAGCGGCCTGGTAGCCCATCAACATTAAATGGAGGTGCATCGTCAGCAGCTTGTTCCAACCGGCTAAGGCGGCCGGAACGACCGTCGCCCCCGGCATCTCCTCGGTCAGGAAACGGGCAAAGGCAGCCTGCACCAGGCTGATCGAGCCGGTTACGTACAGGTCGGGCACGTGGGTTTGGCGAGGGCCGTGGCCGCCGTGGCGTTGACCGGCCAGAAACAGGTAGCGGGCCATATCATCGCTAAAATCGAAACCGAGGGTGCGGGCCAACCAGATGGTGAAGAAGCGGCGTCGCTCAGCCAGATGCTCCGGGTCGGCTCGTCGCTCCCAGCCCAGAATGGCCGCCGTCTCCCGGTCTTTGAGCAGATAATCATAGGTGCCGACCACCAGCTCGTGGCCCCGTTTGAACAGGACTTCGACCGTTTCCTGCATGGCCCTCAAGTCAGGCCGATCCAGCCCCACAAATTCCCGCAGCCGCTGCCACTCCTCCTCCGGCGACGGCTCCAAATTATCCAACGTCCAGGTTGTGAGCCGGTTGGGGTGGCCGTTTATTTTGGCGAAAGGGTCCATTGGTTACCTCCTTGTAACTCCTAAAACGAAAAACGTAAAACGTGATGATTGCTTGAGAGCGGCTATGATTCTCGTGGCGACTACTCGGGGAACGGATGAAAACCACTATCAGTTCATCCCCTACCAATCCGTTGGCC
>CAZWZZ010000460.1:3447-5591 GCA_964638395.1 uncultured Caldilineaceae bacterium | reverse complement strand
CCGACCGGGGGCGGCTGCCTCTGTTTGGGCGGGGATTGCCCCCACTGCATCGCTACGGTGGATGGCGTCTCCTACGTCCGCACCTGCCAGGTGGCGGCCAGGCCGGGCATGGTCGTGGCCCGCGATCATCGGGAGGGGTATCCGCCCCTGCCTCTGGCTGACCGGCCCGGCCCCCCGGCGACGGCCCGCAACCGCCATTGTGAGGTGGTGGTCATCGGCCAGGGGGAGGCCGGACGAGCGGCGGCGGCTGAGGCGGAAGCGGCGGGTAAGCGGGTCATCACCCTGGACACGGCGCAGGGCCAGGAGGCTGTCGGTATTTACGCCGGGCCGCTGGTCGTGGCCCGCACGGCGGGTGAAATGTTGCACCTCCACGCGACAGAGGAGGTCGTCGTGGCTACCGGGGCGGCGGAGATTCAGCCGGTCGCGCCGGGGTCGGCCTTGGCCGGGCTGGTCACGGCCCGCGCTGCGACCCAACTGGCCCAGGCCGGGCTGGACCTGGGCCGGGTGGTGGCCGTCGGCACACCGCCGGAGGGGGTCGAGGCGGTGGTGGCTGAGGGGGAATTGGTTCGCTTCGAGGGCAGCGAGCGGGTCGAGGCGGTGGTGATGCGGGACGGCCAGGGCCATGAACAACGTTACCCCGGCGATACCGTCTCGCTGGGGCTGGGGCTGCATCCCCGCGATGCCCTGCGGCGAATGGGGCACGATTTACCGGTGCGGGCCGTCGGCGAGGCTGCCCGCGAGTCGGACATTCCGCCCTGTCCCACCGCCGGGATCGTCTGCCCCTGCGCCGGCGTCAGCGTCGCGGACCTCGCCTCCATCTGGCAGCAGGGCTTCCACGAGTTGGAGTTGGTCAAGCGGGCTACGCTGGCCGGGACGGGCACTTGCCAGGGGTCGGTCTGCATCCCCTACCTGCGGAGCTTCCTGGCGGATCGAGGCGAGCCGCTCCAGCCCGCCTTCACCGCCCGCCCGGTGACCCGCCAACTGACCCTGGGCGAAATCTCGGCGGGGGCGCAGCATCAGGCCACGCCACGCACGGCCCTCCACGAGGAACATCGCCGCCTGGGGGCGCAGATGGACCGCATCGGCGGCTGGTGGCGTCCCTGGAACTACGGCAATGTTCTGGCAGAGTATTGGGCCGTGCGGGAGGCGGTCTCTATCGGCGATGTCAGCACGTTGGGTAAGATGATTGTCTCCGGGCCGGATGCGCTGGAGTTGTTGGAGCGGCTCTACCCGACCAAAGTGGCCACCATCAAAGCAGGCCGCTCCCGCTACGTGCTGCTGCTGGATGAGCGGGGCTATGTATTGGATGATGGCATGATCTGCAAGGAGAGCGACACCCGCTACACCTTGACTTTCACCAGCGGCGGCTCCAGCTTCGCCGAGATGTGGGTCCGGGATTGGGCCGGGAGTTGGGGGCTGGATGTGCGGCTGCTCAACCAGACGATGAGCCTGGGGGCCATCAACGTCACCGGGCCGCTGGCGGGTGAGTTGCTGGGCCGGGCCGGGTTGAGCGAACCGCCGCCCTACCTGGGCCACAAAACGGCGACGGTGGCCGGGGTTCCCTGCCAAATCTTCCGCCTGAGCTTCACCGGCGAGTTATCCTACGAGCTGCACCACCCGGCGGCACAGTCGGTCAGGTTGTGGCGGGCGCTGCTCGACCTGGGGAGCGATTTGGGGATCAAACCCCACGGTCTGCAAACGCTGCTGACGTTGCGTCTGGAAAAGGGGCACATCATCGTTGGCCAGGATACCGATTTCGACTCGACGCCGCGCCGCATCGCCCACGAATGGGCGGTCAAGCTGGACAAAGAGACCGACTTCATCGGGCGGCAGGCGGTCATCCGCACCAATAAGTTACCGTTGGATAAACAACTGGTCGGCTTCGAGATGGCCGGTAGAGCGCCCATCGAGGGAGCAACCATCTGGTATGAAGGCCAATTTGCCGGACACGTCACCTCGAGCGGCTGGTCGCCGGTGTTGAACAAGGCGGTGCTGTTGGGCTGGCTCGATTTCTTCGATGGCCAGTTGCCGGGTGAGGTGACGATTGAGGGTCGCCCGGCCCAGCGGGTAGAGACCCCATTTTATGATAAGGAGGGCCACCGTGCCAGAGCTTAACCCTATTCCGGCGACCCGCATTGTGGCCA
>CAZWZZ010000460.1:0-3347 GCA_964638395.1 uncultured Caldilineaceae bacterium | reverse complement strand
CGGAGACCGGGTATGCCGGGCTGTGGCTGGCCGCCGACAAAGCCCTCGATTTTCTGGAGCGGGCCTGCGAGTGGGCGTTGCCTTCTGACCGCCCGGCCTTTGCTCAAGGCGCGGTGGCCGGTATCCCGACCAAGCTGTGGTTTGAGGAACAGCAGGTTTTGTTCATCCTCCCGGCCCCTTACGCCGTCGATTTTGAGGAGCGTCTGCATGAATGAGTTTCAGGAACGACAGGTTCAATTCAAATGGCACGAACCGAAACGGAGCTACGATGTGGTTATCGTCGGCGGGGGTGGGCACGGTCTGGCCACGGCCTACTACCTGGCTACCCGCCACGGCATCACCAACGTGGCCGTGCTGGAGCGGAGCTACATCGGCGGCGGCAACTCCGGGCGGAACACGACCGTCATCCGGGCCAACTACGGTATTCCCGAAGCGGTGCGTTTCTACCAGCGCAGTCTGGAGCTTTACCAGCAGCTCGAAGCGGAGACCGAACGTTGGATTATGCACAAGCAAAAGGGCATCATCTGGCTGGCCCACACCGAGGCTGCCGTGCGGCAGGAGCGGGCGCGGGCTGAAGTCAACCGGGCCTTTGGGGCCAAGACCGATTTTGTAACCCCCCCGGAGATCAAAGAAATCTGTCCTGAAATTGACCTGACCGGCGGCGGCGATTGGCCGGTGCTGGGCGCGTCCTACCATCACGAAGCAGCCACGGCTCGCCACGACCGGGTCAACTGGGCCTTAGCCGAGGGAGCCAACAAACGGGGCGTGCATATCCACCAGCGCACCGGCGTGACCGGCCTGCTGCGGGAGGGGGACCGGGTGACCGGTGTGGAGACGACCGCCGGGCCGATTGCGGCCAACGTGGTGGTCGGGGCCGTCGGCGGCCACGTGACGACGTTGGCCGCGATGGCCGGATTGCGTCTGCCCATCCGCACCCATCCCCTGCAAGCCTTCGTCACCAATCATTACGACCTCAACTTCGATCCGATTGTGGCCTCGTCGAGCCTGCTATTCTACGCTTCCCAGACGGCACGGGGAGAAATGTTGATCGGAGCCGAGATCGACCGCCAGCCGAGCTATTCCTACCGGGCCGGCCATCACTTTCTGCAAAGCTGCGCCTTCCGGGCGATGACCGTTTTGCCTTTTCTCCGAAATTTGCGTATCCTGCGGCAATGGACCGGGGTGTGTGATATGAGTCCCGACTATTCGCCGATTATGGGCCAGACCGGCGTGGAGGGCTTCTACCTGACTACCGGTTGGGGCACGTGGGGCTTCAAGGCCATCCCCGTCGGCGGGGAGCAGATGGCCGAGTTGATCGCCACCGGCGAAACCCCGGCGCTCATCGCTCCCTTCTCGCTGGACCGCTTCGCCAGGGATCGGACGATGGCGGATCGCGGCTCGGCGGGGACCCATTGATGGATAAGGAGGTTACACAATGAGCATTCAAATTCCCTGCCCCATCTGTGGGGAGCGACCCATTCAAGAGTTTGTCTACGGCGAAATCCCGGTCGTGCCGGAGTCGATTGCCGACCCGGCGGCGCGAGACCTGGATCGGGCTTTTATGCGGAACAACCCGGAGGGCGTCCAGACGGAGGCTTGGTTTCACCGCTACGGCTGCCGCCGGTGGCTGCGCCTGCGCCGGGATACGCGGACAGATCAGATTGTTGGAATGAGTGATGCGTGATGAAAATTTCGTAGAACAAACTTAAGTTTGTCCTACAAGGTTTACTATTTTATACGAGGAGAATCCTATGACTCAAACAGCAGACGCCATTGTCATTGGCTCAGGTATCATTGGTTGTGCCGTATCGTTCGAGTTGGCCAAGAAAGGGTATCAGGTTGTCAACATTGACAAGCTGCCGGATGCGGGCTACGGCTCGACCAGCAACTCCTGCGCCATTATTCGCTTCCACTACTCGACGCGACAGGGGATTGCGATGGCCTATGAGGGCTACTTTTATTGGAAGCATTGGGCCGATTATCTGGAAACGCCGGATGAGCGGGGCCTGGCCAAGTTCCGGGAAGTGGGCATGTTGATGCTGAAAACGGCCCCGGATGATTACAGCAGCATCGAGAATTATTTCCGGGAGTTGGGTGTGCCCTTCGAGGTTTGGGACAATGAGACCATTCAGGCCAAATTGCCCCTCGACATGGGGCTGTATGGCCCGCCCAAGCTGCCCGATGATGAGAATTTTTGGGACGAGGCCCACGGCACGGTGGCGGGCGGGGTGTTTACACCCAACGGCGGCTACATCACCGATCCCCAACTGTCCACCCACAACCTGATGCGGGCGGCGGAGGCCAAAGGCAGCCGCTTCCTCTTCAACGCCGAGGTTAGCGATGTGCGCCAGGCGAATGGCCGCGTGACCGGGGTGACGCTCCAGGATGGGACCGAGATCGATGCGCCGGTCGTGGTCAACGTGGCCGGGCCACACTCTTTCCTGATTAACCGCATGGCCGGGGTCGAAGCGGGGATGAAGATCAAAACGAAGGCTCTGCGCCACGAGGTGCATACCGTGCCCTCGCCCAAAGGCTTTGATTATGAAGCGAATGGGGTGGTGGCCCACTGCGGCGATGACGGGGTTTATTTCAGGCCGGAGTTGGGCAATAGCCTGATTATCGGCAGCGCCGACCCGGCCTGTGATCCCAGAGAGTGGGTGGCCGACCCTGATGATTATCATAAAGAGGTGACGCAGGAGCGGTGGCAGGCCCAGGTTTACCGGGCGGCCAAGCGCATCAGCGATCTGGGCATCCCCAACCAACCGAAGGGTTTGGTCGATCTGTATGATGTCTCCGACGATTGGCTGCCGATCTACGATAAGTCGGACCTGCCCGGCTATTATATGGCCATCGGCACCAGCGGCAATCAGTTCAAAAATGCCGGGCCGGTCGGCCATCTGATGACCGAGCTGATCGAAGCCTGCGAAAACGGCCACGATCACGACGCCGACCCGGTCCAGGTTGAGTGTCGCTACACGCCCCACACCCTCGATGCCGGGTTCTACTCCCGGCTGCGGGAGATCAACGAGGAGAGTAGTTTCTCGGTCATGGGCTAACGGTCAACGACCCGCGAAGCTTTAGAAGCCAGCCTGAAAGGGCTGGCTTTTTTGATTCGATACTGATCTAAACCCGGAACAATTTAGCAAATTGTACTACCCTCCCGTGAGTTCCTGAAATTGGGGAACACCCTGACCCGGTATTAACAAACCTTTCCCAACTTAGCCTAACTTTTTCGACAGATAACCTGCTTTATACTGTCATACTGAGAGCCGTCCGGAAAAACCAGACCTTAAGGAACGGGAATTTAATAACTTGTGCAGTCCAGCTTGGTAATTGGTTATTAGTAA
>CAZWZZ010000459.1:0-5602 GCA_964638395.1 uncultured Caldilineaceae bacterium | reverse complement strand
ATTTTACGGAGAGTCTACCAGCCTATTATAATGTCGAAATCAAATTTTGTCATACCCACCCCGGATGATATGAGCCCATCAGGCGCAATGATGCCTTGTCCAATCCCCTTTTTTGACGCATAATAAACGGCTATGAGCAATTTTATCATTTTTATCCTCATCCTCTTCGCTATTGCGGCGATCCTCCGTATCGACTTTTTCTTTACGATCCTCTATCTCTTTCTGGCCGTTTACATCCTCTCCACCATCTGGGCGCGGCGGATGATCCATCAAATCCATTTCGAGCGGTCGCTGACGCCGCGTGCCTTCATCGGCGACACCGTCACCGTCACCCTGACCCTGACCAATCGCGGCTGGCTGCCGATTCCCTGGCTGATGCTCAAGGAGAGCCTCCCGGCGGAGCTATCGGCCCCGCCGCTGCGGGAGGTAACTACGCTCGGCAGCCGGGAACGGACGACCACCACCTACAACCTGACTGCCTGGAAGCGGGGCTACTACCGGGTCGGGCCGCTCCAAATTCGGACCGGCGACATTCTGGGCCTGCGCCGGGAGTTGACCGGCCAATTCCCGGCCAGCCACCTCATCATCTACCCCCGCGTCGTGCCGATCACCAAACTCGGCCTGCCGACCCACAGCCCCCAGGTCATTCTGCCCACGCCGCTGCCCATCTTCCGCGACCCCAGCCGGCTGACCGGCATCCGCGACTACACCCCCGGCGACAATCCCCGCCACATCCATTGGCCGGCCACTGCCGCCACCGGCCAGCTCTCCGTCAAACAGTTCCAACCGGCCATCGCCCGCGAGAGCGCCATCTTCCTCAACCTGGATCGTCTGGATTACGCCAGGCGTGGCTATCCCGACCTGGCTATCGAGCTGGCCATCATCGTCGCCGCCTCGCTGGCCCATCACATCGTTACCGTCGAGCAGTTGCCGGTCGGCCTGGTGACTACCGCCTTCGATCCCCTGACCGGGACCGAGCAAACCTTCCAGTTGCCGCCCACCAAAGGCCGGGATCAATTGATGCACATCCTGGAAATTCTGGCCCGCGTCCGCGACCAAGAGGAGACCCACTTTCTGGCCCGGCTGCGCCAGGCGGCGGTGCATTTGTCCTGGGGCACGACCCTCATTATCATTACCAGTTACGCCACCCTTGACTTGCAACAGAGCGTGTTGTGGCTCAAACGGGCCGGTTTCCGGGTCACGGTCATCCTGGTCGATCCGCCCCGCACCCGCGCCACCGACCCGCCGGACCGGATCGACCTGACGGACATTCCCCATTTTGAAGTGCGGTCTGAAAAGGATATCGAGGTATGGCAGCCTTCTTCATAGATGAAGATGACATTCCCGAAATCAAACGCAACCCCTGGATCGACCACTTTTTCAGGCCGCTGTTGATCGTGGCTATGATTATGTGTCTCAACCTGGCCCTGGTCAATCTGGTGCGGCTGGTCAACCCGGCCTGGAGTGGAACCTACTTTCTACTGGGGATGCTTCTGACCGCCGTCGAGGGCATCTACTCCGTCCGCGTCGTGCGTCGCTGGCGGTTGCGGGGTAGCGATTTGGTACGCTATCGTCTGGCCGAGGCCGTCATTCTGGTCATCCTGCTCAAACTGCTCAACTTTGCCGACAAATCCCCGGCCCGTATCTGGGCCGAACTCCAGGCCATATGGAACCATCCGGCCAACATTCTGACCGTCGAATTTTACCTGGTTTTGGCGCTGGCTATGCTCTCCTGGGTGGCAGCCACCTTCACCCTCGAAGATTTTGAGGCCCTGTATGATCCCTACACCTTCCGCGGCGACTCTGTTGTCCCTCTCAATGATTTGCTAACCCGCTTTTATTGGGGCGGCCTGCTGTTGCTGTTCATTACCGGCCTGACCCAGGTTATCAGCCGGGCCGGGGTGGAGGGGCTGGCCGATTTTCAGCGGCGGCCCCTCGGCGGCATCTTCGGCAGCGTTCTCCTCTATTTTATGCTCGGTCTGGTGCTGTTGAGCCAGGCCAACCTGACCCGTCTGCTCGTCCGCTGGCGGGTGCAAAAGCTGGATGTCACCCCCGGCCTGTTAGGCCAATGGGCCAAATATGCCTTCATCTTTCTGGCCCTGCTGGCCGCTCTCGTCTTTCTGCTGCCGACCGGCTACACCCAGGGCTTTCTGGCTACCGCCGCGCTGGGCGTGGCCTTTCTGCTCAACCTGCTGGTGTTTCTAACTCAACTGGCTCTCTTTCTAATCGCCCTGCCCATCGCCTGGCTAATGAGCCTGTTCAGCGACCAGGCCGGCCCGCCGCCGGCTCCGCCGCCGCCCCTCCTCTTGCCCGAATTTGAGCCGAGCGCCGGGAGCGCCCCCTCTCCCTGGCTGGCCCTCATTCGCTCCCTCATCTTCTGGCTCATCACCCTGGCCATGGTCGGCTACCTGCTTCACAGCTACCTCAGCGAGCAGCGGGCGACGATTTACGCTTTACGTCGCTTCCGGCTGGTCCGTTGGTTGCTCACAGCCTGGCATTGGCTGCGGGGCCGGGTGATCGACCTGACCGAGAGCGGTCTGGCCTGGTTGCCCCAACGCGGGGCCAGCGCCGATCCAGGTGGGCCGAACGGGGAAGCCCGCCGAGGCTGGCTACGGCTGCGTCTCTCCCCCCGCGAGCGCGTGCTGCGCTACTACCGCAACATTCTCCGCCGCGTCGGCGAGCAAGGCCACGGTCGCCAGGAGTCGGAGACGGCCTACGAATATGAACCCAATCTGGAGCAAAGCGTGCCCCGGGCCAAAACCGAAGTCAAAGAAGTGACTGAAGCCTTTGTTCAGGCCCGCTACAGTCCCGCCCCGGTCAGCGATCAAGACGCCCAAAGTGTTAAAAATCAATGGCAGCAGATCAAGCGAGGTCTGCGCCGCCCTCGACATGATCCGCCGGCCGGAGATCAAGAGTAACCGCGCAGAATTTTACCACAGAGTCACAGAGATACAGAGAAGAAAATGGGGTAGGCCCCGGCCCGGATCAAGACTTTCCTGTCCGGGGTAGCGAGCCGTGTTTCCGTCAATTGCATAACGCCTAAAGGTGCTTATGTTTACTGCGGTTCAGGGGGGAGATAGGTGATGGGATCAACCGGTTCGTTGTTGATCCGCACCTCAAAATGGAGATGGGGGCCGGTCGAGCGACCCGTACTGCCCACCTCGCCGACCGGTGTGCCCCGAGGCACGGCCAGACCGACGCTCAAAGGCGTCCCTTTCAGGTGGGCATACCAGGTATGAAGGCCGCTACCGTGGTCGAGAATGACCCGGTAGCCGTAATTTTCGCTCCAGTCGGCGGCGATGACCAGTCCCCCGTGGGCGGCATAGACGGTCGCTCCGTAAGGCGCGCCGATGTCAAGGGCCGGATGATCGGGCGAGAACGTGCCGATGGGCGGGCTGACGAGGGGCCAGGCCATTGGATAGTCGGCTGAAATAGAGGGTTTGGGCAGTTCCGGGTCTTTGCGGCCAAGGGGGATAATCAAGCCCTGACCGGCCTCCAGCTCATAAGGCGGGTACATCCCATTGGGCGGATAGCCGGTGATGTCGGCCACGGCGACGCCATATTGAGCGGCAATCGACTCCAGGGTGTCCTCCGAGGTGATGATGTGGTAGGAGCCATTGACGGGCAGAATGGTCAAGTCCGTGCCAACCGATAATACATCGGGATTGCGCTCCAATTCGATGTTGGACCAGCGCAACGTATCCAAGTCCAGGCCAAATTGATCGGCGATACTCCACAAAGTGTCACCCGATTGGACGGTGTAGGTGATAATTTGCGTCCGCCCGGCGACGTTCGGCCAGGGGATCGGATCTTTCCCGCCACTATCTTCGTGTAGCGATGATGTATGGGCCGCGCTTTGCGGATTCTCGACGATATTCGACTCGATCAACGCCACTGATTCCGAGGCTGAGGATTGGTCTTGAGGTTGGGGCGGCAGAAAATTGACGGCGGGAGGCACGGCTTCTCGGAATTGCGGGATTTGCGCGGCAACGGCAGGGGGCGTGTATTGATTGAGGTATGGCTCCACCTGAGCCACCAACGTCTCCGGCAGCCAACCGCGCCACCAGGCAAATAGCCCCGCCAAGAATATGGTTACAATCGCCAGCAGTATGCGCCACCGTTTTCGACGACGCGGGCGAAATGATAAGCTCGATGACATTTTGATGGTTTCCTTCGTATAGACAGGGTAGTAATCAACAACAAATCATACACAAAAATGGGTCTGGCTCTTTCTCGAAAGCCCACCATTGACTACTGAGTTTATACGAATCGCCCTAACTGTCAATTTACGGGCTATTGCTTTGGTCACAATAAAAATTCATTAAACCTTCAGTCAAAAATCAGTGACCTGTTCGCCACCTGCAAAGTTTCAAAAACCTTGTAGGTGTGGTTTACGATGTTGGTTACGCACCAGACCTGGCAGGTTTCTAAAACCTACAAGGTCAACTGCGTAACTCATAAGGCTTCAACATCTTGAGGAGATTTGACAAATCGAACAGACTCCGTAGATTCAGGGGCGTCTCAAGAAATGTTAAAACATCATCGCCTATTGTTCAGGCAGCCTCTTTCGATTTGCCGGTAAACATCCATCAAAACAACCCACAAGGAGCGTGAAACATGGCTAAACGACAATGGGGAAAGCGATTTCCGGCCACTTATCGGGCCAGGGAGCTGAGGCAGGTCGCCAGGTGGATTCGGGCGGCAAGTCTATTGGATCGGGTCAATGGTCGAGGTAGATGCCCGTGATGTGCTGGGCCACCCGCACCGCCCCCGACCCGTCCGACGATGTCTGGTTTGAACGTCTGTTCCAGCACGAACCAATTGTCTACTGGCTGGGCGGCTGTGGCAGAGCTTCTCGGAGGTTGAAAAGGCCCCACCCTGTTACACCTTCTACCCCGAAGGCAAGCTGAGGTAGGAAAGCCGACCTGTAGGTTTCAAAAACCTGCAAGGTCTGGTGTGGAACCTGTCGCTGTAAACCACACCGGCACGATCAATATTTTTTCTCAGTATTTCTTCAGCGTATCACCAGTGATTTTGCAGCCATTGAGCCGTATAGTGGGGAAAACTTTAGGAGCCACATAGATCGGAGGCTGTCAAGAAGGATGAAATTTTTTAAGCTACTGACTTCCCACTACCGGCTCTCTACTATTTTTCCAGGAGCGCCCCTATGCTGAACCATTCTATACCAACCACCGTAAGCAAAAATCTCTGCACGATCACCCAGCAAGCCGCTGACTGCCACCGCCTCCGGCCAGCCCTGTCAAGAAACACCCGGCTGCCCTTTTCCCAAAGTGCTGGGGCAATCGGTGCAGCCCGATTGGGCCAACAACGGCTTTTTGGCCGTCACTGCCGGAGCGCACAAGACGTTTCAGATTGACGTATCCCGCACCCGCGCTCTGGGCAGCATCGGAGCCAGCCTAATCTACACGGCCAGAGGCTCGGCCACCGCTGCCTTCATCCCCAAAGCCTATCTCTGGGACTTGGCCGCCGGGGGGCTGATTGTGGAGCAGGCGGGCGGCATCCTGCGTTACCTGTCGGGCCGTCCGGTTTTGGACTTTGGACAAACTGAGACGATAAAGGCTGAAAAAACCTGGCAAATTCG
>CAZWZZ010000458.1:0-5607 GCA_964638395.1 uncultured Caldilineaceae bacterium | reverse complement strand
CCCCTCCCCCAGGTAGACATACTGCTCATCGAACTGCCATTCGGGAATGGCCTCCAGTTCGACTTCGACTCTGGGGTTGGTGGGGGAGATGCGTTTGACCAGGTGAATATCAACCACCCGATTATCGTTGACGCCCAGGGCATCCATAATGGCATCCTGGGTAATCTTCAAGCCGCCGTCCAAATCCCGGCGGCGGGGGGACTCGAAGTAGAAATCGAGGAAGAGGCCGATCCAGCCGGTCTGTAGGGCCTGGATAAAGGCGTCGGTGATGACCGTATCGACCCGCAGGGTGTGGATGCGGCGGTCAACGTTCCGTTTGAATTTGGTATGGGCCTTCGACAGCACCCGCCGTTTGCCGACCTGGGTATATTGATCGTTGATGCTCGGCGGCAGGGGCAGCGTAAAGCGCACTCTGGGGATTTCCATCATAACAACCTCTGGCCTTCATTTTAGCACGGCTCTCGGTAAATAACAACGGAAGATTGGAAGGCTGGAAGGGGGGGCAGAAGCCTGCAATCTTCCAATCTGCCAAACTTCCAACCTTCCCTTCTTCCAGTTCTCCAGGGGCGTTGTGCGACCTAATTCGCCACAAAATCCAAATATACGCTAATCATTTTTTGATGGAGCGGATTTCGTGTGTATAATGGTAGCAGCACTCATCAATCAGTCCATAAAATCACGAATTAAGGAGACTCCCTCATGGCTCAATCATTGTTCCAAAAGGTTCAGACCCTTATCTCAGCCAATATGCACTCGATGGTCGATAGAGCGTTGGATGCCAACTCCGTGGCCGTTCTGGATGAGTATATCCGGCAGGCCGAAGGCAACCTGGATGATCTGGAAGATGCCCTGGTCACGGTCAAAGGGCAGGTCAAGACGATCAAACGCAAGTATGAGACCTATCGGGCCGAAGCCGAAGCCCTGGACAACGACATCGACCGCCTGCTCAACCTGGGCAAAGAGGATTTGGCCATCGCCGCCCAGAGCCAATACAACACCAAAGCCGACCTGGCCGAGGAGTATCGCCAGCAATACCTCAACCAGAAGCGGGAAGCCGACAAATTGGCCGATGCCCGCCTGAAGTTGGAGGCCCGCCTGCGGACAATCAAGCAGGAGCGGGAACACGTGTTGGGCCTGCTGGAACTGGCCAAAACCAAAGAGATTGCGGCCCAGAGCATGAAATCGCTCGACTCACTGGAAGGGGTGGGGGACACCGACATCTCCCGCGTGGCCGACAAAATTCGGGCGCGTCTCGACCGGGCCGATGCCGAGGTGGAAATGCGGGCGGAGCGGTTGGGCAACCGTATGGATGATGTGTTGCAGAAAGATCGCCTGACCAGCCAGTTGGAAGAGCGCCGTCGCCGCCTGGGACTGGGGCGCGAAGAAGAGGAAGAAGCGGCGGCCAGCAGTAGCGATTTTTAAGATTCGTGTCGCCGGCGCATCGTGACCAGGCGCAAACAATCATTGAAAACCCATCAATAGTCTGAGTGGTGACAGCCAAACTTTACAAATTCGAGCGTGATGCATAAGATGGAAACCAATCTTGGGCATCACGTTTTATTTGCCTTATGACCATTCGCAAAGATCTCCACAAACGGGCACAGGATGCCATTCTCAAGAACCTGATCGAAGAGTACAAGCAGCAGCACGCCGACCTCTTCAAAAAAGAGGGGGTTCGCAGAGACATCTTCGAGCGATCCTTCTACAGCTTGACGAACGCGCTTATCCTCTTCGCCTTCATCATCGCCTTTGGGGTGTTAGCCTTTTTTATCTTGCCCCTGGTCTTCGGCCTCTCCCTCCTGACCAGCCTGATTACGGCCCTGGTGGTGGTAGGCATCCCGGCGGCCATCGTCGAGGGGCTGTATCTCTTCTCCCGCTTCCGGGATAGCGAATCCCACGCCGACGTGGTGGCTGATATGCTGCGGCCCAAAGTCAACTTCAACCCCGAAACGATTCAACATGAGGAGCTACAGGAGCGGGTGGGGCGGGCGCTGGAGTATTGGTCCCTCATCGACGAGACCATCGCCAGAGCGCCGGACGGCGTCTTGCGGGATCGGCTGGAAAAGACGGCCCGCGAAGTCATCCATTGGCTGCAAGCGGTCTACAACCTGGCCGAGCGGGTCGATAAGTTTCGGCTCAACCGGGTCATCAAGAAAGATTTGAAAACCGTGCCCAAAGAGATCGAGGATTTTGAACGGCGGCTGAAACGGGAAGACAGTCCCGAAGTCAGGCAGCAGCTAGAACGAACCATCGCCGACAAAGAGCGCCAACTCCGCACGCTGCAAAGTTTGGAAGACAATATGGACAAAGCCTCCTACCAATTGGACAGCACCCTCTCTTCGTTGGGCACGATCTATTCCCAACTCCTCCTCGTCGGCAGCAAAGAGGAAGAGGGCAGCCAACTCAACCGTTTGCAGGAAGAAATCACGGAACAGGTCCACCAACTGGAAGACCTGACCGACGCGATGGACGAAGTGTACCGCCAATCAGCCTGACGAATTTTATAACTTGTTGATAAACAATCGCAGGTAGCAGATAACAATCTCTGCTACCTGTTGCTTTTCTGAGGATCAAGAAATAATTATGCAGCAAGCGTTCTAAAAGACCATCTTTTCGCGGGGATTGGGGGATTAGGGGATAAATTTTAAATAAAATCCCCCAATCCCCCAATCTCCTAATCCCCGCTACAACTCTTTCTATGCCGCCGGACGCTGCTGGATACATACCAGTATGGTTTTGACCAAATCACACCTGGGCCTCCTCCTGGCCCTGTTCATAAGCAACGCCCTGGTGCTATTCGGCCAGGCCCCCCTGTGGGACGGGCCGCGCTTCGGGGCCGCTGTGGCCCTGCTGTTCATCCTGCCCGGCTGGGCCTGGC
Source organism: uncultured Caldilineaceae bacterium (assembly GCA_964638395.1). Lineage (GTDB taxonomy): Bacteria > Chloroflexota > Anaerolineae > 4572-78 > J111 > CAZWZZ01. Next base: position 2,729 of record CAZWZZ010000458.1, on the reverse strand, counting down.
TGCCGCTTCTCGATTGGATGCAGACCCGGCGGGGAATCGAGCGTCTCCTGCTGGTGGTGGGCGTCGCCTCCATTCTTTCCGCGTTGGCCCTGCTGATTACCGTCTTCATCCCCGGCCCCTTTAGCGAAGGCCCCGTCCTCATCGCCCTCAACCTGCTGACCCTCAGCGGCTTAATCGCCCAACTCATCCGCCACCGGCTGACAACGCCCCGCGCATCCCCGGCCGGACCCTTTCTGACCATTGAGTGGCCCTCCCGCACCCTGTTGCTGATTTTGCTGAGTATCATCACCATCGCCGCTGTGACCCGCCTGACCCGCATCGGGTACGCCGAATTTCACGAGGATGAGCTGGAAAATATGCGCCTCATCCTCCGGGCCTACAAGGGGGAGGAGTACGCCCCCTTTTTAGACAGCAAAGGGCCGATCCATTGGCTCCTGCCCGCCGCGCTGTGGTATCTCAACGGCTGGATCAACGAGGGCATCGCCCGCGCCCCGTTCGCTATCACCTCGCTGCTCCTGATCCCGCTGATGTACGCCCTGGGCCGGCGGCTGAGCCACGGCTCCGAGGCGGTCGGGCTGGCGGCGGCGGCTTTCGTGGCCCTAAACGGCTTTTTTGTGGCCCTGGCCCGCCACGTCGAGATTCGCGCGGTCCTCATCTTCTGGGGCGCTTTAGCCACCTGGTGCGCCTATCGTTATTACAAAGAAAACCTGAACAGTTGCCTGCTCTACGGGACCATCATTTATGCCGTCGGCCTGATCGCCCACCCGCTCATGATCTTGTACGCGCCGGTTTTGGGCTATGCCCTGCTGCTGAAGCTGTGGCAGCAGCCGGGCACCTGGCGGCAACAAATGCCCCGGCTCGTCGGGGCCGGTCTCCTGTTCGCTACCCTGACCGCCGCCTTTTACGTGCCCTACTTCACCGACCCGAACATCGACCGGGTCTATGAATATTTTGCCAGCGAGCGGGTCGGCGAATCGCTTCTCTACAATCGGGTCGATAATATGTTGGGCGAGGATGAACTGTACAGCAGCCGTTTCCACGGGCCGATCCTGCTGCTGCTGTTGACCTGGCTACTGGCCCGCCATTTTAGTCGTCTGGGTCGGTTAGGTTGGGGGCTGTTCCTCGGCGGCGGCCTGTTGATCCTGACCACCGTCTGGCAACCACAAGCCTGGATTGTGAACGGCGTGAATCTGGCGTTTGTTCCCTACGCCGGCCTGGCCCTGATTTTTCTGCTGCTGCCCAGGACGCCATTTGAAATAAAGCTGGCGATGGTCTGGTTTATCGTCCCCTTCGGTGCCCTCCTCTTTTTGGCCCAGGATGCCTCCAACCACATCCAAATGGCCTACACCGGCTGGAGTTTGCTGGCGGCGCTGGCCCTGGTCGATCTGTGGCTCGTTCTCAACACCGCCAAATTTTTCCGGGCCAGGCCGTTCATTCGCTGGGGGCTGGCCGTGAGTTTGGTTCCCCTCATCCTCCTGATCCTGAGCTACCAATATCTCTCCTTCGACGCCCAGGTGACCACCTATTGGCAGGCCAAAATCGCCTCGGCCAACAGCCCCGATTCCATCTACAACCAAATCTACCGTTCCATCCCCCGACCGCGCAAAATCATCGCCAACCCCCGCCTGAGCGGCTGGAAAAGCGTCGGCTATCTGTGGGAAACCGGCACGTTGAGCGGCGACTTCCGCAGCATCAACGAATCTTTTGCCGTGCCCATCTGGTACACCTTCCAGACCCCCCGCTCCTGCTACGAAGACCCGGCGCATTATTGGGTGCGTCGCAGTTGGGACGGCTGGCCGGAGGCGGAGCAACTGGTCATCGAGCAGGGCTACACCCTGACCCGCATTGTGCGCGTCGATCAAGACCCGAAGCTGCATCTTTATGAAAAAAAGGTGGAAACAAGTGGGGCTGTGGAGAAACCCGAAATTTTGCCCGAAATTTTGGATGTAGATGAGTACCGGCGGTCGTTCGACCGGCTGGCCACACCGGCCCGCTTTGCCCAGGAAGCGAGCGGCCAACAAAAAACCGCCTTCAACTTCGGCGGCGACCGGCTGCGGCTGATCGGCTACGATTTGCCGCCGGACGGAGGACGGCCCGGCGATTTGCTACCCGTCACCCTCTACTGGGAGACGCTGGCCCCGATGGAGACCCGCTACCGGGCCTTTATGCACCTCGTTGATGAAAGCGACCAGTTATGGGGCCAGCATGACGACGACCCGGCCTGCCGCCTGCTGACCAACGAGATGCGGCCCGGCCAACGCTCCGCCCGCCAATTCCGCATCCCGGTCGATCCGGCCACACCGTCCGGCCTCTATTCGATCCGTCTGGGCCTGTACGACCCGGATACGCTGGAGCGGCTGGGCATCTGGGACGCCCAGGCCGAGCAACCGGCCGGCGATAGCCTGGTGCTGGGCAGAGTCGAGATCAATTGACCTTCCGCGCCTCGGACTGGTTGGCCCTGGCCCACTCCATAACCAGGGCGCGGTTCTGGGCCACATTTTCCAGGAAGGAGCGACGGAGGGCTTCATCCTCGATGCAGGCGGCCCGGTTTTGGAGGAGGGTATGCCCCTCCTCGATCAGCGCGATAGCCCGTTCCGACTGGCCGGCCTGCTGCAAGACCTGATAGGCGATCAGATAGAAGCGGAAGGGATAAGCGACGGCGCTGATGTCGTGGGTCTGTAGCCAGGTCAGGGCCACTTTGATCTCGGTCTGGGCCGTCTCGATCTCCT
>CAZWZZ010000457.1:0-5623 GCA_964638395.1 uncultured Caldilineaceae bacterium | reverse complement strand
CAGTTACACTGATTTTACCATCATCTGCCCATTCTCGACAAAATCTCACATCAAAGTCGGGGATGATTTCTTGGATTTGACTTTTAGAACGTAAGTTCTATAATTTTATTGAGAACTTGAACTGGAGGCTTTGGTAATGACACAAAAAATGACATCACCTATCCCGCCAACCGTTGACTGGAACCATCCCCCCGCTGACTTCTCCTTCATCCTCTTCGAGCGGGTCAATGTGGCCGAAAATGCCCAACGTTTCTACTACCTCGGCTGGCTGCCGACGCTGCTCCACCCGCGAGCCGTCGTCCGCATCTATGGCCGCAAAGGGCAGACCCAACACGTCGTCACCCCCCAACCCTTCGCCTCGCTGGAGGAGGCCTGGCCCCTCCTGCGCCGCATCATCAAAACCCGGCTGCGCCACGGCTACCGGGTGGTACAGCCCGCTGATTATCAGTAGCATTATTCAGGCCAGACCTGTCAGGTTTCCGCAGGTGGCGTTGGAAGCCCCTGGCGTTCCATTGGTCATAGGCTTTCAGTCAAAATCACTTCTGAAAACCTGACAGGTCTAAATCTCGGCTACTGCTGCTCCGACATTGTTTGTGTTCGCTCGAAGACGGAGAGGATGCGCTTGGCGATCCCCGTCCAGCCGAAGTTGCGGCGGGCGTAGCGAGAGCCTTGCACCGATAGCTCGTGGGCCAGGTTGGGGTAGAGCATCGGCAGGGCCAGCATCGTGCCGAACTCGGCGGAGCGGTTGGGGTCGGCGAAGAGGGCCTGGTGGCCAAAGTCGATCACGTCGAACAGACCGCCATGCACGGTGATGACCGTGGCCGTGCCGCAGGCCATCGCTTCGATAGCCGTCATCCCAAACGGTTCGTATCGGGAGGAGAGGGCAAAGACGCCTCCGGCCCGGTAGTAGTTGGCCAAATCCTCATCGGGAATATAACCCCGCCAGACAATCTTATCGGCAATGCCCAACTCCTGGGCCAGGGTTTTCAGTTCGGCCACGCCTTCTTCATCCTGCTTCGAGCCTTCGCCGCCGATCCCGGCCACCAGGCGAGCCTCCGGCACCAGCTCCAAGAGGGTTGGGATGGATTTAATCAACAAATCATACCCCTTGTTAGCCGCCATGCGGCCCACCACAAAGGCATCATTGCCGGTCATCTTATACTTTTTCTGCAACTCCTGGAGTTCCTCATTCCGCACCGGCGAGAAGCGGTTTTCATCCATACCCGGCGGGATGACGGTGATGTGTCGCTCTAACACATCGTAATGCTCTTGCAGCAACTCGGTCTGCGGCTCGGTGGTGGCCACGATATGGTCGCAGTTGCGGAAGACCATAAACTCGGTTCGAATCCGCTCCTCGAAGCGGTACTTCTGCTCCATATCCTTTTTGCTCATATCGCTGCCCATATTGTACCGCTTCCACCAGCCGATGGAGTGGGGCGTGTGGACGTGGGGAACAGCCAACTCCTCGGCGATCTTTTGGCCGGCCCAGCCCGCATCCCAATAGTGGGAATAGACGACGCCATACTGCCGCCCCCGGTTGCGAATAGCGGCCAGACAGTTGGTTACAAAATCGCCGAGGTAGTCGTGCATATCCTCTTTGCGGATGAACTCCTTGCCGCCAAAGGGAATCCGCCACACCCGGAAATTTTCATTGACCTCATCCATCTCCGGCTGATCCTCAAAACGGCGGGTGACCAGATCGACATTGTAGCCCAGGCGGCTAAAGCGTTTGGCCAGCTCTAAGACATAGACGACCTGTCCGCCCGTATCCGGTTTTCCCAACGGCGGGTCGCCCGCGACATAGCCGTGAATAGACATCATTAAAATCGACTTTGGTTGGTTTGACATTGACATTGTTGAACTCCTCATCAACTAAATTTCATTGCTCAATAGCTCTCTTACAAGACCCCCCAGAAACGCAATCCCTCCAGGACCCCGGCGGCGCAGGCTGCGTTCGCCTGATAGACATGGTTGCCCCGAATCCGCTTCAAAATCGGCAGTGCGTTGCCGACAACAATGCCCTTCTTCGACACATTGAACATTTCCAGATCATTCTCTGAGTCGCCGGCGACGACGACATAGTTTGGATCGATATTTAGCGCCTCTCTTAAATATTTAACGGCTTCCCCCTTGCCACCACGCTTGGCGATGATGTCCAGGTTCTTGCCTTTGACCTGGAAGACTTTCGTCTCCAGGCCCGCCGCCGTTAATTTGTTACGCACAGCGACCTCCGTTGATCGCTCGGCGGCCTCCAGGATTGAAAAGGGGATCGTGTAACTGGCCTTGAACCGGGTCTGAAATTCGGCATCGTGCGGAACAAAGCCCAATTCGTCGATGATTTGGGTCACTTTGTCACGGGACCAGCCCTCGGCCAGCATCTTGGTATAATCGCCCAGCATCTCGGTAGAGTCCCCCTTCTGGATTTCCGTGCCCATCGCGCCCACGACATAGGCGGGCGTCGGCATGGCCGGATGCTCTGTCATAGAGCGGCGGATGCTGGCGCAGGGTCGGCTGGAGTTGTAGACCAGGATGATGTCATTCTTGCTCTGGGACATCGCTTCAGACAGTTGCATCAACGCGGCCTCATCGCCGAGCAGGGTATCATCCACATCAGAAACAAATAACCACTGTTGCTGCGTCATAAATTTTCCTTTGTTTCGTCTAAATTCATTATGAGTTACGTAGTTTCCTGCTCAACCCCCTCCCGGCCTCCCCCGCAACGGGGGAGGGGTGAACGTCCCCCCGATTCGGGGGGATCGAGGGGGGTGTACAAAAGGCCGACGTTGTTCAGTCAAGCCCTAGTCCTCTAAAAATTCTTTGATTTGGGCCGCGCTATCCTGCGGGTTGCCCTGACAGATAAACAGCCCTAGCCGCTCGAAGCCGCCCATTTCCTGGGTGTAGGGCAGGAACTCGAAATAGAGACCGGCCCCTGGCCCATTGTTGGTGACGATATTATACGCCGTCTCCCGGCCAATCTTGGGCATGACCCACAACATAGTGCGGATGGCATCGTGCCAGCCCTCGGCCACGGCCTTGATCTCCTCGGCGGTCAACTGGTGAACGTACCGCTTGGCCGTATCCTTCAAAATGAGCATCATATCAAAGGGGCGGCGCATAAAGTAGGGCGTCAGCAACACCGCCGGGCCGTAATCCTTAATCAGCAGTTCGCCCGGATTTTCCCGGAGCATATAGGCGGTGAACGTCTCTCCCCGCTCCTGCTCAAAGCGGTGATTGTCCCGCATGCGGCTGGGCATGACGTTGCTCAGGCCAATCTGCTGGTGGCCGTGAATGAGGGACCCCCCGACCAGGCGCCCATAATTTTTGATGATCTCAACATACCCCGGCTGTCCGCTGGTCGATTCCTGCAACTTCTTCTCCAGCACCGCCAGCCGCTCCATCACCACAATCCGATCATCAAGGGGCATATTGTGCCAATCTTTGCTATGAATGGAAGAGGTCCATTGCAGAATGTGCAAGCCCGAAGCGGACAGCCCCTCCGGGCCGGGTATGGCGCTGTCATCATCGACCGGGGCCGCCCCATCGGTTTGAGGATAGAGAATGGGGAAGAGATTTTTGTTGATGAAGGTGAAGCCCTCGCTCAGATCGGCCACATCGACCACGCCGGTCGTTTTGCCCTGGCAAACGACGCAGGCTTTCTCTTCCAGCGTGGTGTCGGCATCGACCGGGCGGTTGTCGTGGGGCCGCCGGGCGCGGGCCGAGTTGTAGGCGATGCGCTCGCCGTTGCGCGGGTCGATCTGGCAGATGCCATCCGGGGCGAAGTTGGCCAGCCCCTCCTCCGTCCGAAACAGATCGATCAGGTCGGGCAGGGCCAGTTGTTCGACATCGTCCTTTTGTAGGATCGTGGCTAATATCGAGCGGGACAACTGCTGCTCGATGACGCCGATCTTCTGGATGAAATCATCGACGATGTGGCCCCAGGTAAAGTGGGGAATGGTGATGCGGAAGGCGTTCTCCCCCATCTCCAGCCGGGCTTTGTCATCGGTCAACAGCGTGGTCAGGGCGTGGGCAAAGCCGTCCACATCATCGGCGGGCACGACGACGGCTCCCCCGCCCTGGCGCAGCGGCGGCTTTTCATCCTCGTATTCCACCTCCTGCACCTCCTCGCCGAGCAGATGCTCCACCACAAAGGGAACCAGATGGCTGGCCACGACCGGCACTTTGGTGGCCGCCGCCTCCTGGGCCGACATACCAAAGCCCTCCATCACCGACGGCGTGCAGTAAACGTCCGTCACCGCGTAGATCATCGGCAATATATCCCAGATGGAGCCGACGACGGCGGTGTGGTCGCCGATACCGTTCTTTTTTATCAGCCCCCGCAACTCCTGAGCCAACGCTTCCCGATTGTCATCAATCGAGACCACCAAAAAGCTGTTGGGGGCCTGTTTGTGGGCCTGGGCAAAGGCTTCGATCAGGACATTCTTTCGTTTTGTCCTGTCCGTCCGGCTGATTTCGGTCACGATCTTGCAGTTCCGAATCTCCTCCGGCGTCAAGCCCGAATGTTCGCTCAGGAAGCGCCAGATTTCTTCATCAGCCCCCTGATGGCGCGGATGGTAGCGACCGGGATCGACACAGGGCGGCAGGAACAGATAGGGGCCGGTGTAGCCATAATCATCCTGCAACGACAGCCGGATGGCCGACGAGGTGGAGGCGATGCCGTCCAAATCCTTAATCATGCTCCGCTCCATCTCGATCCGCTCATCGATGCGGAGCTCCGGCCATTGAGCCGGTTCCATATTCCGCTTTTTGATGGCCCCCAGCGAATGGGGAACCCAGACGTGCTTTAGCGGCTTGGCCCGGCTCTCGTTGTACAACAGCCCCAACTTGGCCGCGTCCCAATAGTGGGAGATAATCAAATCGACGTCCGTCTCATCCTTTTCCAAGAAGTTTTTGAGGAAGTCGGCCAGGGCCGGCAGTTGGGCGGCCATATCCTCCTTGCGGATAAATTCGTTCTGGCCATCCTCGATGTAGACGATCCGCTGGTGTTCATCCTTGTACCGCACGCCGCTGTGCCATTCGCCGGTGACCGGATGGGCATAGCCGCCCCGGTTGATAATCGTGATCTTGAAACCGTACCGGGCCAGGGCCTCGGTAAATTGGTTGACAAAGACATTTTGCCCGCCGGTATCCGGCAAGCCGGGCACGACCTGCCATTGATGAATACCGTGGTTGGTAATCATCAGGATATGCTTGCGGTTCGATGTCTTGAAAGCTCGTGGAAGATTGCTGCTCTGTTCGGTCATAGGTCTCCTTTTCTCGTTGATACGTGACTCCCTACTCTTTATTTTAAGGGAGTCATCCTTGATTTGCGAAATTTTAGACAAATGTAGGATAGTTTGTTCGGGGCAAGCTGTCAAATGTTTGAGTCTGATGGAGACGGGGCGCTCTGCATCCACGGAGTGGAGACGTTGGAGCGCCCCGGCCTCATTCCCCCACCGGAGCGGGGGAATGAGTTACCGGCCCCCTGTCTCACCCCTCCCGGCCCGCTGCCCGCCGAGGCCGCCCACACCGCCGCCCCCGCAACAGCCCCGGCTGGCGGGGAACCAGGGACAGCAGCCGCACCACCTCGACCACGGCCACCAGCTCCGTCCGATCCAGCTCGGCC
>CAZWZZ010000456.1:1371-5636 GCA_964638395.1 uncultured Caldilineaceae bacterium | reverse complement strand
TTTTAGGTAGGATTGAGAGTGATGAGGGCGACCGGTGGGTCGCCCTTTTTGTTTTGATTCGCAAGGCGAATTCGGCTTGTATTCGTTGTCAATACCTTAAAATTATGATAAACTGCATCGGATATAAAAAAGGCTCCGCGCTCCAGAAAACTGGTCTCGCTGGCCAACCATGCTAGTTCCAAGATTTTACAGAAATTTGCTTTGAGTCGAATGAGGGGTTTAACTAAACTTAACTTACAGAAATTGAACTCACCGATGAGGAAAAATACAAATGTCTGAAGTGATTGAACACAGATCACAAACTATCAATTTTCTAGGGTTTATTGGAAATCAGCTCCGAGATTTACGGGGTATGGGTACCTTGGCCTATGAACTCATTCAAAATGCCGATGACGTCAAAGATGAAGAGGGCAAGCCAGCCACCAGCCGAATTACGTTCGCTCTGAACGATGACGCCCTGATTGTGGAGAATGATGGGGTCTTTCGTGAGGTGGATTTTGAGCGAATGGCAGATATCAGTAGTGGTGGCAAACGAGAAGAAGAGGGAACTACCGGTGCATTCGGGATCGGCTTCATCTCAGTTTATCAAATTACAGATAGCCCGGAGATATTCTCTAGTGGTCAGCATTGGAAGTTTCACCCAACGGCCAAGGAGGATGAACGGATCGATGTTCGTCGGACTGCTACAGAGGGAACCCGATTTCGCTTACCGTGGGCCTTCGATCCGGAGTCGGACGTCAGACACAGATTACGCCTTGAAAATATTTCGTCAGAACAATTTTACAGTTTCCAATTGGAAATCAGCGAGGCTCTCTCGCTGGCTGCCTTATTCTTGAAACAGTTAGAGATTTTGGAACTCAAACGATCAGGTACTCTCATCAGGCGTATTGAGCGTAGTTCGGCTGAGGACGACCAAATCTTAATTCAGGATGGCGACCAAGTTGCGATTTGGCGAACGCTTCAGGGCGACTTTGATGTAGAAGCCAGTCAGTTGCGGGAGCAGTATCCGCAGCAGATTGAAAAGAAACGTCGTAGTGAGGTGAAGATAGCCCTACGATACAACCTTATGGATGAAGGTTGTTTGTTTGCGGTTTTGCCCACCGAGACGAAAATCCCTCTACCATTTCATATCAACGCCGATTTTTTTCCGAGCAATGACCGAAAGAGCATTATTTTTGGGAATGACTATCAATCTGATTGGAATCGAGCCGCCATCAAGGCTGCAGCGCGGACATTTGCAGCCAGCTTCAGGGAATTAAAAGATGTGCTTGGTCATCAGGATATGTGGCAAGTTCTGACGAGGATGTATGAGTGCCGAAATGATTCGATCTTTGGCATGTTTTGGGAAGAGTTGGCCCCGAACCTACGGAATCACGCCATTGTATTCACCACGACCGGGCAGTGGGTGATGCCGGCCCAGGCTTACTTTTTGGATAGCGATGCGGAAGTTGCTGCCACCCCAATTTTGGAAGAGTTGGGCTTCTCGATTGTTCACCCTGATTTGCGCTCACATCGTAACTTGTTGAGAAGTGAGATAATAGGGGTTCGTAGGCTCACTGTTGGTATTCTGGCTGAGGCCTTAACCGAAGCTGGTTTGACCGCCAGAGTTAACTTGGTGCAAGCTCCCAAGTCTCTCCGAAAATTCGAGCAGTGGGAACTCTTGTGGGATGCGCTCCATGTACTGTTGGACCGGGCGGGCGCTGACAGAAATGCTCTTAAATCTTGTGCGATTGCCTTTGGTCATGATGGAGCTTTGTGGCCACCGGCTGAACTCTATCGGACAGATGAACAGGCAACCCGTGAGCTTTTTCGAGAAGTTCCCTGGCTGGCTGAAACGCAATCAGAAGGGACAATCCCCTACGCCTTGACACAGCCGTTTACGGCCGAGTTAGCCATAGGAATCTTGGATAAAAGATTGAGGGGCCAACCGGCAATTCCCGATCAGGCCCACCAAATTCAACCAGCCCAACTCTATAGCTGGTTTGAAGCCCGAAAACCCGAAATCTTAGAAAAAAAACCATATCTCAAAGAAAAAATTCGTTCATTACCGATCTGGCCCTCCTCAAATCAGTTAAAATCCTTGGTTGGTCTTTATATTCCAGGGGGTTTTGAGGATACCCTTGGATTAGCGAGCTTAGTCGATCTAAACGAGTTGGAAGGCCGAAGCGAATTTCTGAAAGATCTTGGTGTTCAGGAACTTACCTTTGAAACATATCTCAAGGAACAAGTCCCTTCAGCCTTCGAGGAAACAATTAATTTGTCTCTCGATCAATGCCGCGCCCTTATTCAGGAAATTGCCCGCCGACTCGGTGAAATTCGGGACAATGACTCAGTTTTACTCCAACTTCAACAACTTTGTCTGATTGAGTGTACGGATGACTTTTTTCGGTTACCGAAGGATGTCTATGCCGATGCGGAAGTAGCCTCAATTTTAGGTGATAAGGTCCATTATGCGAAACCGGTAGACCAAAATGTAGATGCCATCAATGCACTATACGAGTGGTTGGGGGTTGCCCAACATCCACGCCCCAAAGATATAATCAAACGTGTCCGTGAGGTGACAGCGTCTCCCCCTAACCAGGTCTCTACGGGGGTTGTAGAAGCTGTCTTTCATCACCTAGCACAAAGTTGGTCCTTTTGGGAAGTCATGCAACGCCAGCAATTTGCGGAGTTGAAACAGATAGCCTGGCTGCCAAGCCATAAAGACGAGAAACGTTGGTATAAACCCGATGAACTGTATGCTGAGTTTCAGAAGTACCTCTTCGAGTCGCAAGCTCACTTTCTTAACATACCGCGACGAGTTCAGGATAGCGCTGGTGGTCAAAGCGGTTTAATCAAGTTTCTAAATATTGGTGAGACACCAACCCCAATTTTAGTCGTTCGTCATTTGCTAGACTGTAGTATCAAAAAGAAATCAGTTAACAAGGAAGTGTACCCATTCCTTAACAGAAATGTCCAAGATGATGCTTTAGATGAACTGGATCAGGCGGCTTGTTTACTTTTGCCCAGTGATGAATATGTACGTCCCAACCAAGTCTTTTGGGGAGACCATCCCTTTGGAACATTACGCTACCAATTAGGCCCAGACTTTCGTCAGTACCAGGCTCTACTTGAGCGTTTGAAGGTCAAAGAACATCCTGATGATCAAGATTTTATCGATGTGCTGTTGGAAATCAGCGAGCAGTATGAACAGGCGCATCACCCTCTTGATGAACAAAAATTGGCCATCGTCATGAAGTGCTGGGAGGTACTCAGCGAGGCGCTTGATGAACAGCGTCTTTCTGAAGATGATCTGACTGCTTTGAAGACAACCAAAGTTATCCCTAATGATCAAAACATGTTAATCAAGCCCGAGGATATCTTCTTTGAAGACCGGGCCGGTCTGGCCGCTAAATTCCCCCAATTTCTGGAAAATAACGTTATCGCTCGACCTCATGGAGCTTGGCGGGCAATGGCAGCCGTGGGCGTGAAGCCGCTGGGTAAAGTGGTTAAGCGTTCTCTCATCGAATATGACGATCCAACAGATGATGAGGCGCTGTTTCATCAAGTTCAAGATCGTCTTGATCTTCTGGAGCGGATTATCGAGTCTGAAAATGCATCGAGTTTTGAAATTAGCGACATCGATGCTTTAAGCCGGTTACAATTTCAGCGTACCCGAACGTTGAAAATTCAATATTCCTTGCAAGCTTTTAATCGGAAACCACCACCTTTTGAAGAGAACGTTCGAGCCTTTTATGACGACGGTGCTGCAACGGTTTATGTCTTAGGTAAGAATGGTTATCCTCCTTGGCACATTATTGCCCGGGAGATGGCCCTGTTACTCAAACCAATTGGTGAAATTGGGGGGCTGGCCAACGGTATCAATACAGTTCTAAGCTATGATACGTCCGAAGAAGCCAAGCAATTTTTGGACGACTTGGGCTATCCTCCCGTGCAGCGGCAAAACACCACTACGATTGAGATGTCTGAACCAATCTCCGGGTTTGGGGGTGAAGACGAATCGGAAGACATTGAGACATTCGAAGAGGGTGGCACCGATTCGGTTATCGAAGGAGGCGATGGACCTGCTGGCAATGGACATTCTCCCCATCCAATGGATGGTCCAGTAAGTAAAACCAAAGGAACAGAGGAAGAGACTAAGGAAGATGATGGATTACCAAAGGAAGACAAACCGCCAATAGATACTCCTCCAGGAAGTCAAAAATCTCCGAAAAAGTCTGGTCAGCCGAAAATCGATGATCCACCCTCTGATGGGAAGCCCGAAA
>CAZWZZ010000456.1:0-1361 GCA_964638395.1 uncultured Caldilineaceae bacterium | reverse complement strand
GACCTACGTTATGCCGGAGCGTGAAGCTCGTGCCGCAGCGGAGCGCGAAGAAGCAAGGCCACGAACCGATGCTGTGGGCAACAAAGGTGTAAAGTACGTCATTGAATATGAAGCGGCGCATAATCGAGAGGCTATCGATATGAATGAGGAGACAACTAACAATCCTGGCTATGATGTTGAATCGACGGATGAACAGGGCCGCGTTAGGTACATCGAGGTGAAGACAAAAGAGGGGCTTTGGGATGTTCACAACCCGGCTGCCTTAACCCGCAGACAATTCACCACAGGTCAAGAAAAAGATGAGAGTTTTTGGCTCTATGTGGTGGAATGTGTCAATGATAATGCAAACCGACGCATCTATCCCATTCAGAACCCGGCCAATCGAATCACTGAATTTCTATTCGATGATGGATGGCGAGATCTGGCCGAGGATGAATCGACAACGTCGTGATAGCGATGAGTCAGTTACGCTTATTTTCTTGGAACCACCTAAACAACCTGCAACCAGCGCAATATCAGCACCAGGAGGGTTATCGTCACAATGGGGATCATTCTGGAGAGATAGACCTGGTTTCGGGTCACCGGGCCAACCGGGTGGGCTTCAAGCTCACCCCAGCAGCAATTGGTTTGAATACCCATCGACTTATAGATACCCGCCTGAATCAGCACAGCCGGGAAGGTAATAATGGCGATGACGTGTTTCATAGAATACCTCTTTGGAAAGAATAGGTTGCCACCGTTCGTCAGTCAAGTCGATGAAATCACCAAATTGGTCATTCTTTAGAAACGGCGAATCTATGGTATAATGGATCCCACAAGGAGGCAACGGTATGACCCACACCCCACCGACCGATTACGATAGTCCCTGGAAAGAAATCCTGGAGACCTACTTTCCGGCTTTTATGGCTTTCTTCTTTCCCCAGGCATATGAAGACATCGACTGGAGCCGGGGGTATGAATTTCTGGACAAGGAGTTGCAACAGATCGTCCGGGATGCTGAATTGGGCCGCCGTCTGGCCGATAAATTGATAAAAGTGTGGCTCAAAGATGGCACCGAAACCTGGATTTTGATTCACATCGAAGTGCAGGGGCAGCGCGAGACGGATTTTGCCCAACGGATGTACATTTACAACTACCGCCTGTTTGATCGCTACCGACGCCCGGTGATTAGCCTGGCCGTTTTGGCCGATGAAAACCCCCACTGGCGACCGGATCATTATGGCTATGAGCGGTGGGGCTGTCGAGCCGGATTGTGGTTTCCGGTAATAAAAGTGCTGGATTACAAAGACCGCTGGGCTGAGTTGGAGCAAAGTGATAATCCATTTGCGGTGGTGGTGATGGCCCATCTGCAAACCCAGGCC
>CAZWZZ010000455.1:0-5638 GCA_964638395.1 uncultured Caldilineaceae bacterium | reverse complement strand
CTGACTGTAAATCAGTTGCGCGACAGCGCTGCGCAGGTTCGAGTCCTGCCCGACCCACTTGGATTTTAGAGTGATGATTTCGGTTCCTGTTCTACCGTTCAATCGCAAATCGTAAATCATAAATCGCAAATCGTAAATCCAAAACGGTCCCATCGTCTAATGGTAGGACGCAAGCCTTTCAAGTTTGTAATGAGGGTTCGATTCCCTCTGGGATCACTTAACAATTAATCCGTCAAGGTAGCTCAACGGGTAGAGCGCCTGATTGAAGATCAGGAGGTTCTCAGTTCAAATCTGAGCCTTGGCACTATTAGGCGCTATTAAAAGGGAAGGCAAGCCGATAGGTGACGGCAGCGGTCTTGAAAACCGACGAGGTGTCACAGCCCTTGGGGGTTCGACTCCCTCCCTTTCCGTCCGCCGATGTGGCGCAACTGGCAGACGCACCGTACTCAAACTGCGGCTCGTGTGGGTTCGACTCCCACCATCGGCACAATCTCAAAAATGGAGGTAACAATATGCTCACGCACCAACCGATTCATCTAACAGTGGTAGACCTCAGACAGGATTCTGAGACGGTCTAGCCTGGACGCAACGCAGGGTAGACCGAGGCAACAAACGGCACAAGCAAACAACCAATGGGAGACCCAATGGACATTCAAAGCTTACAGCGACATTTTGTGAAAATCGGCGCTGCCCTGAAAGTTGATATGGTTCCGGCCAATAGCCGCTGGTTTAGAAATCGTGTTTGGGAACGAAACCGAACGGAAATCGATTTCTTCCTCGACCTGGTCGAAACGTACAAAGAGGATTATTTCCGTCTGACTATTCGGGAAGATCGGCTGGATAATCTTGAATTCCTGGCTGTCGATGTGCAGCCGGAACAACGTCATCTGCTGCTGCTGGCCAAACGATGGCAGGCTGCGCCGGAGCGACGCAAGGAAAAATATCTCTGCGGCCACGATGAACGATACTGGTTCGTCGCTGCTGTGCCCGGTTCCTGGGTGAGCAATGTGCGGCAGGCAATGGAGGCCCTCAAGCCCACCCTGGCCATTGAGATGCAGCATCGGCGCGGCGTCAAGCCCAAACATTGGCATAACCGCCACAATGCCGGCTTTATCCGTCAGGGGGAATGGTTCTTCATCCCCCACCCCGATTTTGAACCGGACAACCGGTTGATGATCCTTCGCAACGAACCGATTTATCGAGGTGGCGGTCAGCCCCACTGGATCGAGTATCTCTATCGCACCGGTGGTGAGACAGTCTACTTCTGCTCGCATCGACCGAATGGTTTAACGGAACCGGAATACCGTGACCTCATCCGGCGTAAACCGCAAGCCGGTCAATGGAATTGGCAAATCGGACGCCGTAACCCCGAAGTCTACGCCACGGGCAAAATTCGTCATCGGGATCATGCCACGATTGAGTTACCCTTTTGGCATCGGGTATTGATGAACAGCGAATATAAGGCTGCCCACGCGGCTCAGGTAGCCTTCATAGATTAACGGTAGAGCTGACATCCACGGAGATTGGTAATTAGAGGCCCCACCCTCTCAACCTCCGGGCGCTAATTACCAATCTCCAACCTTGGGAGGTCGTCTAATGGCAAGACACCTGACTTTGGATCAGGCAATGGTGGTTCGATCCCACCCCTCCCAGTCACGATTTACGATTTTAGATTGATGATTTTGGATGAAAGGTGTGTAGTTGATCCAAAATTCACCCGCTAAAGTTCGCAATCAAACAACAATATGGTGGCCGTAGCTCAAATGGTGGTAGCATCCGGTTGTGGTCCGGACGGTTGTGGGTTCGAGTCCCACCGGTCACCCTCTGTTGGCGATTGGAGATGAGGCGATTGGGCGATTGAAGACGGTTTCGTTCATTCGCTAATCGCCTAATCTCCCAATCTCCAATAACCAATTCTCTTGCTCGCCATCGTGGCGCAATATGGCAGACGCACGCGACTTAAACTCGCGGAAGTGTGGGTTCGAGTCCCACCGATGGCATGAGTGGAAGGGTGGAAGATTGAATAAGCATCACCGTGGTTGCGGGCCGGAGCCGGTGGGTTATCAGTCTGGAAAACTGAACCCAAAACACCCACCGGCACAACTTGCCCGCACAGCAAATGGAAATTTGGAAGCGTTGGAAGCGTTGGAAGGCTGGTCTGTTGCTCTATAAACCATCGCCTCCTGAGTAGCGATAGCGTATCGAAGGGGACGATGGTCAATGCACCTTCTTGCGTCAACCTTCCAACCATCCACCCTTCCAACCCACCAACCTTTTAAGGAGGCCCAGCATGAACCTTCGACAGCTTTTTTCAACCAAACGAACGCCGCAGACCCAGCCCATTCCGGGCAGCGGTCAGGCGCGGAACGAAGCCGGGGGCTACGTCTGGTCGGTCGATGATTGGACGCGGCTGGACCGCTTCCTGATCCTCGGTTCGGAAAGCGGGACCTACTACATCGGCCCGCGGGCGTTGACCCACCAGAACGCCGAGGCGGTTATGCGCTGCATCGACGAGGATGGGCAGCGGGTTGTGCAGCGGGTGGTTCTCATCAGCGAGGCGGGCCGAGCGCCCAACAACGACCCGGCCCTGTTCGTGCTGGCCATGTGCGCCGGTCTGGGTGACCTGGACACCCGGCGAGCGGCCCTGGCGGCGCTGCCCCGGGTAGCCCGCACGGGGACACACCTGTTCCACTTCCTGGAGTTTGTGGAAGGCTTCCGGGGCTGGGGCCGGGGTCTGCGCCGAGCCGTCGGCGACTGGTACCGGGATATGCCCCTTGAGCGGTTGGCTTTCCAGACGATCAAGTACCAGCAGCGGGACGGCTGGAGCCATCGGGACGCGCTCCGGCTGGCCCATCCCACCACGGGCGAGGCCAACCGGGAGACGCTTTTCCGCTGGCTGACGCAGGGCTGGGAAACGCTCAGCGATGAGCCGGATGGTGACAAAGCGTTGCAGACCATCTGGGCCTTCGAGCAGGCCAAGCGAGCCACCGACGAGCGGCAGATCATCGCCCTTATCGAGCGGCACAACCTGCCCTGGGAAGCGATCCCGACGCAGTGGCTTGGTTCGGCAACGGTCTGGCAAACGCTACTGCCCCGCCTGCCGCTGACGACCCTGATGCGAAACCTGGCCCGGCTAACGGCGCTGGGCGTGTTCGCCAAGTACCGCCCCACCCAGTTGGTCGTCAACCGGCTGACGGATGAGCGGCGGCTGCGGGCGGCCCGGCTGCACCCGATCACGCTGCTGGCGGCCTTGAAGACCTACGCTCAAGGGCGGGGAACACGGGGCACGCTGCGCTGGGAACCGGAGGCCAAGATCGTCGATGCCCTCGACCGGGCCTTTTACCTCAGCTTCGGCACCGTCAAGCCGACCGGCAAGCGGTGGCTGCTGGGGCTGGATGTGTCCGGCTCGATGGCCGGGATGCGGGTCAACGGTATTCCGGGGCTGCAAGCGCGGGTGGCCTGCGCGGCGATGGCCCTGGTCACGGCGGCGGTCGAACCGCAGCATAAGTTCGTGGCCTTCGACACCCGACCGTACCCGCTGGCCATCTCCCCCCGCCAACGGCTGGATGATGTGGTCAAAACATTGGCCTGCACCGGCGGCGGCGGCACCGACTGCGCCCTGCCGATCCTGTGGGCCACGGAAAAGCGACTGCCGGTCGATGCTTTCGTCATCCTGACCGACGCCCAGACCTGGTACGGTCAGCAACATCCGGCCCAGGCCATCCAGGAATACCGGCGACAGGTCGGCATCCCGGCCAAGCTGATCGTCGTAGCGATGGCGGCCAACCGGCACACCCTCGCCGACCCCAACGACGCCGGGGTGATGAACATCGTCGGCTTTGACACGGCCACGCCGCAACTGATCGCCGATTTTGTAGCGGAGAAGTAGTGAAAGATTGAAAAAATGGAAGATTGGAAGGTTGGAAAGTAGTCCAACCTTCCATCTTCCAACCTTTCAATCTTGCATGCTTCCTTCATTTTGTCAGCAACGCTTTTTTGACTACAATATGTAAGAACTGAGTGTTCGTGAAATTTGTTTCAGAGGCGTTAAAAAGTAAAAAATAGGAGCCACCTATGGCTGTTGTGCTACTCCTAAATGCCAGTTACGAACCGCTCGGCATTGTTCCCCAACGCCGGGCGCTATCCCTGCTGCTACGGGGGCGGGTCGATGCGGCCACCGAGGATGAATTGACCATCCACGGGGCCTCTACGAGCCTACGCATCCCGACCGTCATCCGTCTGCGGCGCTACATCAACGTGCCCCGGCGGGGGGCGCGCTGGACGCGGCGCGGCGTGCTTCAGCGGGATGGTTACCGCTGCATCTACTGCGGACTCCAGGCCGGAGATCGCCAAAAAGGGCTAACTCTGGCTAAAAACGATTTCACCGTCGATCACATCATCCCCCGCAGCCGGGGGGGGCGCAATACCTGGGGCAACACCGCCTGCGCCTGCCCGGTCTGCAACCATCGCAAAGGGAACCGCACCCCCCACGAAGCGGGCATGCCCCTCCGCTGGGAGCCAAAAATGCCCCGCGTCGGCTACGTCGTCGCCTCCGGGGATGTGCCGGCGGCCTGGAAGGTGTATTTACAGACGTAGGTTGAGCTAAACGTGAGGCGAAGGCAGAATGTCTGCCCTCGCCTCTAGTGGTATAATGGCCCGGCATGAAAAAATCACTCGATGTTCTCATCCTATTCATTCTGGTCACAGCCCGGCTGCGGATCGACACGCTGGCCGATAATGCCCTGCCCCAGCGCCACGAGGATGTACGTCGGCTGGTCGAACCGTGGTGGCCGGCCTGGAGCCTCGATTTGCTGGCTCATCCGGAAACCGACCCGGTCAGCATGCTGCTCATCGTCACCGCCATTCTCCTGCTCATTCTCTATCTGCTCGTGGATTTTTTGGCCGATACCTTAAAAAATAGCCATCGCCTCAAGTTGATTTTGCTGTACGGCATCATCGGTCTGTTGATTTTCGGCAAGGTCATCCTGCTGATGAACCTGCGTCACTTGGGCGGCCCGGCCAGTTATGCCCACGATGGCGGCGTCATCCAGACCGAGGTGACTATCGACTACTTTCTGAACGGCCTGAACCCCTACGTCGAGGATTATGTCGATACGCCGATGGCCGAATGGGGCTTCTCGGAATACCGGACGGCTCTCTACCATTACCCCTACTTGCCCTGGACCTTTGTTTTTTCCGCCCCGTTTTATCTATTGAGCCAATCGCTGATCGGCTGGTTCGATCAACGCCTGGTCTATCTGCTGCTTTTTGCCCTGACCCTGTGGCTAACGCAGCAGTTGGTGCGAAGCCGGCAGGCTCAACTGATCGCCATCGCCGTCATCGGCCTGAACCCCATCGCCGGGGTTAGTCTCATCTTCGGCGAGAATGATCCCTTCGTGCTGGCCTGGATTGTATTGGGGCTGTGGCTGATCCGGCCACGGGGCGGCCCCCTCCAGCCGAAATGGATGCTGCTTGGCTCGGCGGCGTTTGGCCTGGCCTGCGCCAGCAAACCGACGGCCTGGTTTTTGGCCCCTTTTTGGCTGCTCTACCTGGTGCGCGAGCAGTGGGGCGAGCGGCTGATTCCACCTCCGGCCCGCTGGGGCTCGCTGCTGCGGACGCTGCTGAGCCGGGGCTGGCC
>CAZWZZ010000454.1:0-5645 GCA_964638395.1 uncultured Caldilineaceae bacterium | reverse complement strand
GTCAATTTAATCGGCGGGAAGAACAATTCCGGCAAAACGGCCCTGCTCGAAGCCTTGTATTTGAATCACGCCCCCACGGTGGAGAGTATCAGTTTTTTGCGCCGGTTTCGGGGGGAGAGTCTGGAGACGGTTAAAGAGTTGCCGGAGCGGGCCTGGGATAATCTGTTTCTTGATCCCAAAAGGGATGTCCGATTTGGTCTGAGCGCAACGCGAAGCGATGGAACAATCTCGACGGTACATTTTAAAGTAGATGATAACATCAAAGATGGTGAATTCAACAAGATTGATGAGGGACACAATGGTTCAGATCAACTTTTGGGACCAAGCGCTTTTGAATCAGGCGCAGAGGACATAGAGTCGATATTAAGCGTATTTCAGTCTGCCCCTAATGATGCCTTTCTTTTTTCTTTAGCGGCAAATGCTTCCAAAGGTATTAGGATTAGACAAAAAAAGATTACTCCTACCGTAAAGCAAATTGTTTTCATTCCAGCCGGACTCAAGTTATCAGGTTCCGATTTAGCGCGAGCGTTTGATAAAGCGGCGTTAAATGATAACATTGGACCTGTTTTAGAGGTCATTCGGGTGATTGACACCTCGATTGTCGAGGCTAAAACGTTTAACATTGGCCAACCCACGCTTTATCTAAAACGGGAAGGGCAACGCTTTTTGCCCATCTCACTGTTTGGGGAGGCGTTGAATAGAGTGGTTGATCTGACCCTGCGCGTGGTCAACGGGGGGAATGAAACGCTCCTCATCGACGAAATTGAGAACGGCATCCATTACACCAACCAGCGGGCGTTGTGGCAAATGTTGTTCAAGCTGGCGGTTGAGTTCGAGACCCAAATCTTTGCCACCACCCACAGTTGGGAGATGCTCCGGGCGTTTCGAGATGTTGGTTTGGAAGCGGGTAATGAGGCGGTCGGAGCCTATTTTGAACTGGCTCCCAATGTCAGAACCGGGCGAATTACGGCCATCAAACACGATTTGGAAACCCTGGATTACGCCGTTGAGCGGGGGATGAGGATACGCGGTGAGCAGCGTTTTAGTTGAGGCAAAAACGTTATAGAAACAGGTGAAACGAAAATGACAAAACAATTTAAGGTGATTGTTGAAAAACATTCAGATGGCTACGTGGCTTACCCACTAGGTCTCAAAGGCGTCGTCGTCGGGCAGGGCGACACCTACGAAGAAGCTCTGGCTGATGTCAAGTCGGCCATTGCGTTTCACATTGAAACATTCGGATCAGAAACCTGAAACATTTTAGGCGTTACGCAGTTGGCTCGAAGAAGTGAATTTTGTAGCGCAAATTGCTAATTTGCGCCGTGTTGTGGCCCCAAAGCGGAACAATTTAGCAAATTGTTCTTCGAACTGCATAACTCCTACATTTATCAAAATATGTGGTCTCAGTACATCCAATTTCCGCTCAAAGGGAATTGCCAAATCCCCATTTTAGCTCGGATTTGGCTATCCGAGCCGAGCAAATTGGATCTACTGAGTCTTACAAAACCCACGCAACTCTTGTAAGGAGTAATCCATTGGAAGAAAAACTAGCCACCCTCAAAGCAAAATTAGCCGATATTAAAAATCTGGGCGAAGCCTCGGCCCTGTTGAGTTGGGATCAGCAAGTGTTGATGCCGCCGGGCGGGGCGGAGGCGCGGGCGGAGCAACTGGCCACCCTCGATAAGCTGGCCCACGAGATGTTTATCACCGATGAAATCGGCGTCCTGCTGGATGAGTTGGCCGGGGCCGGTTTCGAGGCCGATTCGGACGATGCCCGGCTAATTCAGGTTGTGCGGCGAGATTATGAGAAGGCCCGCAAATTGCCGCCCCGTCTGGTCGTCGCGTTGAGCCGGACGACATCGCTGGGCCAACAGATTTGGGCCAAAGCCAGAGAGGCAAAAGATTTCTCCCAATTTCAAGAGATTTTGACAAAGATCGTCGATCTGACCATCCAGAAAGCGGAGGCGTATGGCTATGACGACTGTCTGTATGATGCGCTATTGGATGATTATGAGCCGAGCGTGACCACGGCGGAGGTCAACCACGTTTTTGATGGGTTGAAGGCCGGCCTGGTTCCTTTGGTGCAAGCCATCGCCAAAAATGCCGGGGCGGTTGATGACGCCGCGTTGCAACAGGAGTTTGAGGAGCAGGCGCAGTGGGATTTCGGGATGTTGACGCTGGAGGCCATCGGCTTCGATTTGCAGCGGGGCCGGCAGGATAAATCGGTGCATCCCTTCACCACCAGCTTTTCGATCAATGATGTGCGAGTGACCACCCGAATTTTTAAGGATATGTTCTCCTCCGGGCTGTTCGGCACGCTGCACGAGGGGGGCCACGCCCTCTACGAGCAGAATGTGGCTCCGGCGCTAGAGGGCACGCTGCTGGCCGGGGGCACTTCCCTCGGCGTCCACGAGTCCCAATCCCGGCTGTGGGAAAATGTGTTGGGCCGCAGCAAACCGTTTTGGGAGTATTACTATCCCCGCTTGCAAGGATTCTTCCCGGATCAACTCACGGATGTCAACCTCGACACCTTCTACAAGGCCATCAACAAAGTGGAACCCTCACTCATCCGGGTGGAAGCGGATGAGGTCACTTACAATCTCCATATTTTCATCCGCTTCGAGTTGGAGCAGGATTTGCTTGAGCAACGCTTGAAAATCGCCGATCTCCCGGCGGCCTGGAACGCCAAAATGAGCGACTATCTGGGCGTCACCCCGCCGGATGACTCGTTGGGCGTCTTGCAAGATATTCATTGGTCGGGCGGCTCGCTGGGCTACTTCCCGACCTACACGCTGGGCAACGTCCTGTCGCTACAGTTTTACGAGAAAACGGTGCAAGACATCCCTGATCTACCGGATCAGTACCGGCGGGGCGAATTTGGGGCGCTGCTCGGCTGGTTCAGAGAAAATATCCACCGGCATGGCCGCAAATTCACCGCTAAGGAGCTATTGGGGCGGGTGACCGGTTCGCCGACGATTGAGGCTGCGCCCTATTTGAGCTACATCGAGAAGAAATTCTCGGAGATTTACGGATTGTAAGCCCAAAGATAATCGCTATTCAGCCTCTCGTAAAACGCAAAACGTAAAACGTAGGATTTGCCTCACGAGCAGATTTTACGTTTCACGTTTTACGTTTTATTTGGCCAATTTGGTTGACCACTTTTTATGAGATCCTCCCATACCCTCCCCCTCATCGTTATTATCGGCCCGACCGCCGTCGGCAAGACGGCCTTTTCGCTGCGGGTGGCCGCAGATTTCGAGGGGGAAATCATCTCCGCCGACTCCCGCCAAATCTACCGTGGCCTGGACATCGGCACGGACAAAGTCGGGCCGGAGCAGCGAGCGGCCATTCCCCATCACCTGATCGACGTGGTCGATCCCGACGATGTGCTGACCCTGGCCGATTTTCAAGAGCAAGCTCATGCGGCGATTGCTGATATTCATCGCCGGGGACGGCTGCCGCTGCTCGTTGGGGGCACGGGCCAATGGGTCAAAGCGGTGGTCGAGGGTTGGGGCATCCCTCGCGTGCCGCCCGACCCGGCGTTGCGGGCCGACTTAGAAGCTGAGGCGGACGAAAAAGGTGCCGACGCGCTCCACGCTCAACTGGCCGCGGTCGATCCTCCGGCGGCAGCCAAGCTCGACCCGCGCAACGTGCGACGGGTCATCCGGGCGCTAGAGGTGTATCGCAAAACCGGCATCCCCATCAGCCAACACCAGCGCAAAAATGCGCCCCCCTACCAAATTTTGCAAATCGGCCTGACCCGTCCCCGCGAGGCGCTGTACGGACGCATCGACCAGCGCATCGAGGAGATGATGGCCGCCGGATTGCTGGCGGAGGTGGAGCGGTTGGCGGCCGCAGGCTACGGCTGGCAGCTCCCGGCGATGTCGGGCCTGGGCTACCGCCAAATCGGGCAATATGTGCGGGGTGAGGTCAGTTTGGAAGAGGCGGTGGCTCTCATCAAGAAGGAGACACGCCGCTTTGTGCGGCAGCAGTACAACTGGTTCCGGTTGGATGATCCGGCTATTCAATGGTTTGATATTAGCGAGGGGACGACGAGGGCTTACGAGGCGGTGAAAGAATTTTTGGAGGGGGCGCGGCTTTTTTGATTATCGACACTCGTAAAACGTGAAACGTAAAACGTAAAATTCGCTCACGGATCAAAGAGATTACGTTTTGCGATTTACGCTTTACGGATTTCGGGGCTATAGCTCCAGCTTACGCGGGGTCAAGTCGGTGTTATCCAGCGGCAGGGTAAAGATGAAGGTTGTGCCCTGACCAACCTCGCTTTCGACGAAGATTTCGCCGCCGCACACCTCCACCATGCCCCTGGCGATAGACAGACCGAGGCCAATCCCCCCAAATTCGCGGGTCAACGATGGTTCGATTTGATAGAAGCGATCAAAAATCTTCTCAAACTTTTCTTGAGGGATACCGATACCGGTATCGCTAATCAAGATTTTAGCGTGGTCGCCATCCGCCTGTGCTTTGAGTATGACTTGCCCCCCCTTGGGGGTAAACTTAATGGCATTGTGGAGCAGGTTCATCACAATAAGATCGAACTTTTGGCGGTCAGCGATGATTGTGGGGAACGTATCGGGGATGTCGATGGCGATGTCGAGGTTCTTCTGCTCGGTTAGCAAGATCATATCTTTCATAATGTCATCCATCACTGCCGGTAAATCTAGCTTATCATTCGACAGAATGGCGATGCCGCTCTCCAGATATTTCAAATTGAGCATATCTTCGATCAGGGAGCGAAGGCGCATGCCGTTGCGGGTGATGCTCAGGGCATACTCTCGATTCAGCCCTTCGGTTTCATCTTCGAGAACGCTGGCATAGCCCATCAAGATAGTCAAGGGTGTGCGTAATTCGTGAGCGGCAATGTTTATGAACTCTCGCTTCATATGATCGAGTTGTTGCAATTCCCGGTAGGCTTCCTGAATTTCGGTAAAGAGGCGAGCGTTTTCCAGAGCAATGCCGGCCTGACCACACAACACTGTCAAAAAATCACGGTCACTTGGCTCAAATTCTCGCCGGAGATGGCCCAGAATAAGCACGCCGAGATTGACCTCTTTGGCCTGGAGTGGAGAGACGATCACGCTATAAGTGTTAAGATCACGTAAGCATTGGGCCAGAGTCGAATCGCTCTCGTTGGGGTTAATCAGGAGTTGTTGGCCTCGCTCAAGTACGATTTTGGCCAACCGATGACAGGCAGTTTGGATTGTCTGAGGCTGTCCATTGGCTGGCTGACAACGAATGTGGGGCACAACCTGATTGTTTTCAAACGTATATAAGCCGGCCAGGTCGGCCTTGGTCTCCTCCCGGGCAATTTCAAAAACTCGATCAAGGACTTTGTCAATCTCAACGGTCCCCATCAACGTTTTATTCAATTCAAAGAGCGGAATGAGGGAGCGTAGCCGAAAATTTTCTTTCCTTAGCCGCTCCTTTTCGGACGCTTTGTAGACGGTCTGGATCAGTTCATCGGGGGTAAACGGTTTGAGGATAAATTCGTCGATACCCAACTTTAAGGCGTCCAGGACCATATCCATCGTACTGTAGCCGGTCATAGCCACACAAACAACGCCCGGATCCGACTTTTTGAGGGCTTGGGCAATCTCCAGGCCGCTCATGCCCGGCATTTTTAT
>CAZWZZ010000453.1:0-5652 GCA_964638395.1 uncultured Caldilineaceae bacterium | reverse complement strand
CCCCCAACCGTGGCCGATTATGTACGGGCGATGCCTGCCGGGTTGCGCCGAGATCGGGCCGGTGGGGTCAATGTGGTGTACCAATTTCGGATCGCCGGGTCGGGAACCTGGACGGTGTCGGTGGCCAACCAAAAGGCCGCCGTCACTCAGGGACAGACCGCGTCGCCATCGGTGGCGATCAGCCTGAGCGGTTCGGACTTTATCCGTCTGGCGCAGGGGCAACTGAACACCGTGCAGGCTTATCAGCAGGGACGGGTGCAGGTCAATGGTGATCTACACCAGGCCGCCCGGCTGACCGACTTGTTCGCGCCGTGGGCAGGCAATGTGTCCGGCACGCCCCTGCCCACGCCCCAACCCACGCCAACCCCGGAACCGGCCCCCACGCCCCAGCCGACGCCCACGCCGACGCCGGGCGGCACGGTCAATCCGCAACTGCTCAACGGCAGCTTTGATGATTATCAGCCCTTCGTTTATGAGGGGGACCCCAAAGTGTGGAAAGAGGATCGCTTCCCGGAGGAGTATGGCTCCCATTGGGAGCTAGACATTCTCGACGTGGGCAAAAGCCGCTTCCATATGATGAACAGCGGTGTTTTCGGCACGTTCACCCAGAAATATTTCGGCGGCAGCGGTCTCGACTATCACCAGCACGGACGTTACTCCCAGGTGGTTACCTCCCGCTACCGCTTCGACATCGTCCTGCGCCAGACGGTGGCCGCCCAGCCGGGCCGCGATTACACCTTCAACGGGATGATCGTCTCCTTTTACAAGGGCACCGGCGGCGAACAACGGGATGGCGTCATCTTCAAGAGCATCGGCATCGACCCGACCGGCGGCACGCAATGGGACAGCCCGAACGTCGTCTGGGGGGAACGGGACGGCAAGGATAATGCCTGGCGTTATCCCAAGGTCACAGCCAAGTCTCAGGGTAACGCCATCACCGTTTTCATCCGTCTGGAGAATATGAAGAAGGATGTGGGTAAGACGGAGTTGAACATCGTTCATTTGGAAAAGTTTGAGCTGAAATAGTCAAAACGTTGAACTTTTTTGAGTATGAGCCGGGTTATCGGAGATAGATCCCCAACCGGGCGGCCTCGTCACGAGCCTCTGCTTCCAGGCGAGCTGCTTCAGCCGTCCGGTTCTGTTGGCCCAAAAATTGGGCGTATTGCCACACAGCCTGGACATGCCCTGATTGGCTGCCGATCTCCTCGAATATCTCCAAGACCGCCTGATACGCCGCCTCGGCCTGCTCCGTCTCGGCCTGGGCGGCATAAATTTGGGCTAAGGCCAGGCGGGAGAGGGCCACATATTCCCAATTGCCGACCGCCTCGACCAATTTGAGGGCATCGGTGGCCGCCGAGTGGGCCAGCTTGAGTTCGCCCCGCATCAGGCCGGCCAGGGCGATGAGCCGGTAGATGTCGCTCAACCCATAGGCCCGGTGTTTACCGATTTTCAGGGCCAGATGAAGCGATTTCGTCAACCACGGCAGGGCTTCGGCCGGTCGTTGTTGGGCCAGCAACAGACGGCCATAATGTTTGTAGACGGTCATCCGCCCTTCGGAATGATCCGCCTTTTCAAAATGTTGCCGGGCAGTGTTGAAAAAAAAGAGCGCCCGCTCAAAGTGGCCCTGCTCGGTGGCGATCTGGCCCAGGCCGGTCAGGGCATAGCCTTGCCGCCAGCTCTCCGGCAACCGCTGCCGGGTGGCCAACGACTGTTGAAAATCGGCCTCAGCCGCCGCCAATTGCCCCTGCGACAGATGGACCAGCCCCAGGCGGTGCTGAATTTCGGCGATACCGGCTTCATCCTGAAGTTGGGTCAGGAGCGTGATCGCCTCTTTGCACCACGCCTCCGCCTCGGCTAACCGCCCGGTCAGCCAGGTAATCATCGCCAGATGGGCATAAGCCGTGGCTTTCTGTCGTGTGTCCACCTCCGGCAAATCCAAAACGGCCGCCGCCGGTTCATACGCCTCTTCGTAATCGTCATACAACCACAAGGTAAAGGACAGTTCATTCAAAATCTCGGCCTGGTCGGCAACATCCTCGGCCTCTTCGGCCAGCTCCAGGGCATTCTGGAGGGCTTGTAGCGAATTGATCCACTTTCGTTCCTGCCGGTAGAGCCGGCCCAACGTCTTGTAGGCCGACCGGGACTCGACCAGCATCACCGCCCGTTTGTAATAAACAATGGCCGCCTGGAGCGCCTGGCCGACAGCGGCCCTGGCTCCCATTTCCTCTAAATAGTGGGCCGCTTCGGTAGTAGCCCCGGCTTCCTCATAATGGTGGGCGACCAGCAGCGGATCCTTCTGTTTTTGATGGAGAATCTCGGCCAGACGATGGTGCAGTTTGGGCCGTTCCGCAGGCTGGAGTTCATCGACCAATTTTTTGACGACACTGGGCGGACGAAACGAGAAACGATTGTCATCCACCTGGCGCAGCAGCCGATTCGTGAGGGCCTCGTCCCTGGTCTTTTCAGCCAATTCCATCTGCGATTTACCACCGAGCAGCATCAACCAAATGTCAAAATCAAATTCGGGCGTTGGCTCGATGAGGGCGGCCAGGGCCAATGCCCGGCGGCTCAAAATGGAGAGAGCCTCCAAACGACGGACCGCGAGTCCGCCGGCCAGGTCATCCTTATCCGCCTTTACCGGGGCGATGTAGTGCCACTGTCCATCCTCATCCCGCTCCAACGTTTTCGAGTCGAGCAGTTGGCGGGTAGTCTCTTCTATTTGGAGGGGGTTGCCCCGGCTGCGCTGCCGGATAAAGCTGACCAAGCCCTCATCGACCGGCCCGCCGATGGTGTCGATCAGTTTGGCGGCAATGGCCGTTTTGGGCAACGGCGGCAGATCGACAGACATCGTTTCGTCGGCGGAAAAAGCCCGGAGCCAATCCTGAGCCACCGTTTGCCCCTGACAGGCGGCAATGATTAACAACGGTAACTGTCCCCGTCGCACCAGAAATTGGGTCAGAGCCACGCTGGCCTCATCCAGATAATCGGCATCCTCAAAAAAGAGAACGGTTGGTCCCAAATCGGCTAAAATATGCAACACCACATTAAAAAAGCGCCAACGCACTCGTTGGGAGTCAGCCTCGCTATCGGCGGCACTGTCGGGGGGCGGCTTATTTTTTGAGGGGGCCGGTTCCGGAATATCGAGCAGACGGGCCAGGTCGGGAATGTGGGACAGCAGCAGATCGACCTGATCGCCGGTCACGGCTTTGGACAGACCACGGCTGATGATAGCCGCCAACATTTCGGAAAAGGGGGTGTAGGGCATACCCGACTGGTCACAGCGGCCCATCAACGCCACGGCCCCGGCGTCGATGACGTGATGTCCCAAAAATTCGGCCACCAGGCTGGTTTTGCCGATGCCCATTTCTCCGCGCACCACAACCAGCCGGGGCCGGGCAAACTTCTGACTCTCGGCCCAGATGTCGGCCAACTTTTTCAGTTCCGCCTCCCGGCCCACCACAGGCTTGATTTCCAGATCGAGCAGATTGAGGTGGAGTTGGCTGAATTGCTGCCTGGCCCGGATGGAGTTGAGGACGTCGATGACCACATTGGCCGAGGGATACCGCTCATCGGGGTCTTTGGCCAACAACCGCCCCACCACCCGCTCTATAGCCAGAGGCGTCTCCGGCGTGATCGACCGCACCGAGGGGGGCGGCTTTTTGACGTGGGCCTCAAACAGGTCGGTGGTCAGGGTGTATTGATCGAACGGTTTATACCCCCCACTGAGCATCTCGAACAACATAATGCCCAGCGCGTACAAATCGGAGCGGCCATCCGAGGGTAGCCCTTCGATCTGTTCGGGGGACATATAGGCCGGCGTGCCAACCATGTAGCTTCCTTGATCGGCCAGGATAGACACCAGACCGGCCAGGCCAAAATCGGTCAATTTGATGCCCTCTTTTTGAATAATGACATTGGCCGGCTTGATGTCTCGATGGACGATCTCTTTGTCGTGGGCATACTGCAAGGCTTCCAGGACGCCAACGGCCACATCCAGGGTGACGTGAAGCGGCAATGGGCCGGACCAGCCTTCGATCAGGCTGGCCAGCGATTGACCGGCCACATATTCCATCACCAGATAAAATTGATTGTTTTGGTCATCGAAGACGGCGTCGTAGATAAGCGTGATGTTAGGGTGGTTGAGGCTGGCCAGGGTGCGGGCCTCGGAGAGGAAGAACTCTTTGTGGGTGGTATTTTCGGGCGCTTTGAGATATTTGATGGCCACCGGTCGATCCAGCAGCGAATCGGTGGCCAGCCAGACCGACCCCATCGCGCCCACACCTAACTCTCTCTGAAGAATATATCGTTGGTTCTGTAAATCAGCCATAGGGCTTCATCCTAGAAAAACCACAGCCCCATCAAAACAACTAGCAATCCCAACCCGCCGAGCAGCAAGCCCCAGCCCAGCCAGCCCCAGCGGCTGGCTGCGCCCAACTGCCGGGCGTGTTGCTCGTGATACCGTTGGCCTCGGGCCCGGGCAGCCCGCTGGCGGCTCGGTAGCTTTTTGACCGCGCCCAGCCACCAGGCCCGGTGGCAAAAGCCGTACTGGGCCAACTCGCTGGCCTGGATCAAAGGCCGCTTGGGGGGCGGGGAGGCGCTCATCAGGCTTCGTCCTCATCGGCGGGCAGGCCGACTCGCTGCTCGAATTCCCGCAGGGCCGCTTTCATCGCTTCCTGACGGACGGCGGTGGTCACATCCCCCCGCGTCCGCTCCAGAACACCCCGGACCATATCGGTGTTGCGCCGCAGCCCGCCGGTGATGGCGTTGGGAAAATCGACGGTAATCAGGACGCTGTAAATATCATCCATCGTCGCCAGAATCTCCTGGCTGCGGGCCACCTCGCCCCGGCGCAGAGCATCGAGGGCGAAGCGGCGCAGCTCGCCGGCGGCCTCGGCCAGGCCGTTGAGATAGGCCGCCTGCTCCACCTGTAGCTCGTCCGGGCCGGGGACCGGTTCGCCCAGAATGATGGCCCGGGTGATGTGGGCCTCGCTCAACTCTTTGAGGGCATCCTGGGTGTAGCCGGCGTGGTACAGGTCGGGATATTGTTGGGCCTCGGTCACCATCTGGGCCGCCGCCTCCCGGGCCGTGTGCAGGAGGGCCTGGGCCTCTTGATCGTCGCCGCGATGGGTGGCCCGGATGGAATTGGCGCAGTGGCGGATCAACTCCCGCGACCGGCTCAACGTCCGGTCCCGCACCACGCTTTTTTCTTCAAAAGCCTGGTTGATCTGGTCGATAATTTGCTGTAGATTTTGCAAAGATTTCTCCTCTTGCTCACGGTTGAAGCGTCAGGCATCGCCACAAAAATAATTGACCAAATATTCTTACCCCCGAAACCCTTTGTCCTTGTCGATGACGACATTGGTCGTCGGTATCTGAATCTCGCCATATTTGGCCTCGAACTTTTTGATATTCTCGCCCAGGGCGTGGTAAAGCAGCTTAGCATTGATCGGCGTCATTACCACACGGGCGTGAACCTTGTTCTTGGGCTTGTTAGGCATAATTCGGGCGAAATCCATAATGATCTCCGAGGCGGAGTGGCTAATGAGGGTCAGGTTGGCGTAAGTGGCCTCTAAATCGTTGGGGATTTCAACGTTGAGACGTGGTTTTTTGGGCTTTTTGTCTGCTTCTGATTGGGACATCGTTGCTCCTTTG
>CAZWZZ010000452.1:0-5681 GCA_964638395.1 uncultured Caldilineaceae bacterium | reverse complement strand
CAGCGGTCGGCTTCATCGACGATGACGTAGTGATTGAGGGCGGTCAGGCGGGGTAGGGCTACCAACAAAACTAAGCCGCTAACCACCAGCCAGAGAGGCCACGATTGTCGTAATTTATGCCAAAAACTCATTGCACCTGAAATAGCGGATCCTTCTCAGAAATTGGTACGTCGGCAATAGTTTCCCCCTCCTGAAACCGGAAGGCCAGCCAGAAGCGATAGTCGCCCGGCGGCATCGCCTCCAGTAAGGTCAACTGTCCATGCCATTCAATCAGATTCCCTACGGCCCACGTCCCCTGCATTTCAGTGAAATCCCAGTCGCCCCAGCGCTGGTTGGTGCCAACATCGGCTAGGGCCACGGCAAACGTCGTCTCTTCGGGCAGCGGGCCGAGAACCTTCATAAAAAGCGTGACCGTAACCGTTTGGCCACCGCTCAGGCTGGTCTGGTGAGTCGCTTGCTCGGCCGGGGTCACCTTGTAAGCTAACAGTTGGGCCACCCCCTCGATTTTCGGCGCGCCCCCGGCGCTCTGCGCGGCGGGGGCACGATAGACCTCGACCCAGTGAACCGCCTCGCCGGTTGGGTCATCCGCCGCAACCAGTTGCCCGGTGGGTTGTACGGCCAGAGCGAACACCGGCGGTTGCGCCCGGAAATAATCGACCAGGCCGGGATAGGGTTTCTGGCGCTGAATCTGGTTGATGTAGAAAACCACGTAATCGGCGGCCAGTTGCGAGCGGCCATCGTCGGAAAAGCTGGCCCGTTGCCCCACAAAATATGGTTGAAAAATGTCGCTGTACCAGCCGGAGACAGTCAGGCGCTCGGCTTCGGGCTGTTGGTTGAGATAGGAGGCTGCCTGCTCCAGGCCCTCGCCCCAGCCGACCGGAACCTGGGCCGCCGCCCGCCGGGGACCACCCAAAAGCGGATTGTAGTAGCCCAGGTAGTAAGGAGCCGCCAGCACAGCAAACAACAATTGTAAACCAACCGCGCCGATTAGCAAAAGTTGCCCCCCCTGGCCTGATGTTTCGGGAAAACGGCGGCGGAGGGTTGACCACAGACCCTGGAAGCCCACGGCGGCCAGAAAAATCAGGGCGGGAATGACGGCCATCACGTACCGGTCTAGCTTTTTGGGGCTGATGTTGGAAAAGAGGATGATGAAGATGACGTAAGCGAGCATGACCAGCATCATGGTTGGTCGCAGCAGAGTCGAATCTTGAAAACGGGACTTACGCCGTTTCTTGACCGAACCCCCTCCCAACCTCCCCCGCTGCGGGGGAGGAGTCAAGGTTCCCCCCGATTCGGGGGGATTAAGGGGGGTGTGCGTAAGTCCTGGAAAAGAAAAGTGTCGGGTCCGGGAAATCTGATAAATCAGCCAGATCAGACCGGCCAGCAGCCCCAGCGTCACCACCGGTGTCAAACGAAAGGCGATGGCGTAGGGGTAGAACCAGGGGCCGGGATCGGTGACGATGTGCCCCAGGAAGAACGCCTCGTGACCGGCTCCCACTTCGCCTACTTCAAAGGTGTCGATGTACATTTGGCGCAGCGTGGCCAGCGGCGCGACCCACATCGCCGGCCAGAGAAGGACGAAGGTCAGCAGGGCCAGGCCGCCCCACAGCAGCAAGTCCAAGAGGCGACGGCGGATCAGCGGCCAGCCTTGTTGCCGTTCCGAAGTGATGGCCAGTAGCCCCAGGCCACCAACGAAGGGGCCGATCAACGGGGCGGGGAGTTTGGTCAACAGAGCTAACCCGGCGCACATACCGGAGATTATCAGATAGGTGTAGCCAGATGGTTTTTGGCGATAAATCAAAAAGGCGAGGAGGCTCAGAAACATCAAAATGGCGGCCAGGGCGTCGCCGTTGAGGATGCGGGAATGGGCGATGAAGAAGGGGTCGAAGGCCAGCAGCAGGGCCGTGAGCAGGGCCAGGGAATGATTGAACAAGCGGCGCAGGAGGAGGTAGGCTCCCGCCGTGCCGAGCGAAGTCAACAAGACCGGCGAGAGGCGTAGCCAACCGATGGTTTCCGGCAGATTTTCGACCTGCATTTCGGCACAGATGGTGAGATCACTGGCCGTGGCGCACCTAATCCATAAAAGCAGGGCTTCGCCCCAGGTGATGGTGATGCCGGGGTGAAAGTGCCAGTAGGTCTGAAAAAAGTGGCCGTTGGCGAGGCCCCCCAGAAATTGAGCCGCCCCTTCGGCCCATTTAACTTCGTCGATGGTCAGGAAAGCGCCCAGCGCGTAGAGGCGGGGCAGGAGGGCGGCCAGGAACAACAGGCCCGCCCAAAGCCAGGCCCGGCTGATGGCTGCCGCCGTTTCCCGATTGTCTGGCCCGGTTTGGGAGAGGGGGGGGGTGGATAAGCTCATGGTTGCTCCGTACCGGTCGTCGTCTCCGTCGGGAGCAGTTGGTGGTTGGCCTGGCCGGGCGTGCCGTACAGATCGGGGCTGGCTTGCCAGTGGCGCGGATCGTTAGGGTCGCCCGCCAGGTTGGTGACGACTAACGAGTCGCCCCGGCCATCGGCGCTGATGGGCCAGCCCCGGTCGTCATCATAGGTGACCGATAAAAGCACCTGCCCCTGTTGGTCTCGCAGGGTCAGGGTCTCCCCGGCGTTCGACAGTTGCCCCTCGTAGATGCCCCCGAAGGGAATATCGGGGTATCGCTCTTCAAAAGCCGCCGGATTGCGGACCAAAACGATGGTTTGACCGGGAGCCAGACGGGGAGTTGTCGGCGGAAAAACAAAACGAATCCCCTCGAAGGCCAGCCCGGAGAGTTCAATATCGGCCGTGCCCAGATTTTGCAATTCGATAAATTCATAATCGCCGCCGCCGGGGGGGTTGTACATAATTTCGGTCAGGCGCAGGTCGCTTGGCCGGGCCACTAGCCGAAAGGTGGCTTCATTGAGGGCGCTCCAGACCGGCCCCGATCGACTCTCGACCAGCAAACGGCTTTTGACGAGGGTGTTGCCGGTCAGCAGCAAAGGGGTCGTGTAGGTTCGGGCCGAGTCCGCCACGCCGCCGGTCACTGCCTGGCGCGGGTCGCTGCCGTCGGTGGTGTAGTAAATGGTGCCCGCTTCATCAGTCGTAAGCGATAGCTGGAAATCAGGAGTGATGACGCCTCCCTGTTGATTGAAGTGGGGTGGGTCAACGCGGGGATAGTAACCGGCCTCGCGGGTCAGGGCCAGTAGCTTTTTGTTATTCGTTGACATCTGGGCCAGCACGTTGTCTCTGGCCCGTAGCCAATCCTCATAAGTCAGGGATGGCTGGTGGTGAGTATCTCCCCAACGGGCCAGCTCGCCAACAATGGCCCGCTCGATTTCGGCGTTGATGTCAAGCCAGCGGGCTTGAGCGTTCGCGGGAGACAGCGCCCCGTCGTTGAAAAGATGTTTGTAGAGCCGGTCGGCAAATTCCATCTTGAAGTCGGGGTTTTGAATCAAAAGTTCAAACAAAGGGCCGATCATATTTTCTTCGATGGGGCGGCCCAGGTTGATGACCGCGCCGTTATCCCAGGTTCCCTCGCCATCCCAGACAAAAAAACGAAGCGGCCCTTCGGGATGGGGCAGAGCCAGATACCAGTTGTCATCGGGCCAATCGCCGTTACCGGCGTACCAATTCAGAATGATGTAATCACTGAATTGGGCCGTGTCGAGATAGGCTTGAATGGTCTGGTAGACCGCCGGGTCGGTCGGGTCTGCCAAATCGGTCATCAAAGCTTGAAATTCCTGGATGCGGGGCAGCGGGCCGCTGATTGGCCCGCTGTGGTTGGCCGCGAGCCAATCCTCTTTGACCCCGCCCAGATAGGCCGCCGCGAAGGAGGCATCCGGGCGCTCGACGACGTTGTACAAGCCCCAATAGAGACCGTTGATGTAGAGATGGACAAAACGCCCGTGGGAACCGACGCCGGAAACAACTATCTGTGAGGCCCGCAACCATTCGTCACGGGTGTAGGTGGCCGAGGCGTGATCCGAGTCGGGCCGCCCGGCGTAGCTGCGGACCCCGGCCCGCAGCACGACCGTATCAAACTGCTCGACCGGCGAGTCGGGAAAGAGCGGGTAGTTAAGTTTGGTCGGGCCATACTGCCGTTTGAAAAAAAGGCGGAAGGAGTGTTTGGGCATATATTCCCACCGGCCCCAGCCCCCCTGAATTCTAATGCCGGCCCGGGTTTGGAAACCAACCTCTTCGCCCTGTGGATCGATCAGTTCGACGGACACCGGTCGTTCCCAGGCCACGCCCCGCTCCATCGGATTGCTGTAGACTTCGGTGAAATCCGCGCCATCCATCACCAAAGAGAGGCTGGCAATCGACCGTAAATCCTCTGGCAGCGTGTGGCGATGCGCGGGGTCGTTGACAACATCCGGGTCCATCTCGTAATCGGCCTGCATCGGCGTGCCCTGGACCACATAATCCTTGTAATCGGCTGAATGAGTGCCCCACGTGGCCGGGAAGCCCGGCGGTTGGGTGGATTGGCTCAAAACGTCATCCAGAAAAATGTAGGTGTGGGTGGCTTCCTCGGAGGGTAGAAAATCGGGCTTGAAGGCTCGCGTGCGTAGAATGGTGGTCGAGGTGATGAGCAACGGTTCGGTGTAGCTTTGGCCATTGGCCTCGGTCGGCGGCGTGCCGTCCGTGGTGTACCGAATCGTGGCCTCGGGCGGGGCCGACAGCGCCAGGCTAAACGGCTCCTCGAAAAAACCACGTTCAACTGTTAGTTGCACGGCGGGGGTGATGCCTTGCCAGAGGGGCGTGGCGTCGTTGGGCTGGCCGGGGGTGGGCCTCTCCAGATAGCCAAAGGCCAGCCGGTCGCCATACCGGCCATAGGCGGTATCATCGAATTGGGGCGGGAACGGTCCCTCCGTTTGATCGACGAAGCGGCGATCAAGAATATTGTACACGCCCAAGAAATCTTGCTCCCGGTTGAGACGAAAATTGGTGTGCAATTCAGCGCCGGGCTGGGGGGAGCGGCGATTTTTACCGGAGGCAAACAGCAGCAAATAGTCACCCGAGGCCAGGGTCATATCGGGAAAGGTCCACTTTTGCGGCTGCTCGAGGTCATCGGTCAGGGTGAAGCCTGACAAATTGAGCGGTTGGTCGCTCGCATTGTAAAGTTCAATCCAATCGGAGTAGTCGCCATCCTCATCCAACAGACCGGTTTGGTTGGCGGCCACAAATTCGTTAATCACTAAAGGGGGCTGCTCCGCAACCGACAAAGCCCGACCCCCAATGATTAACAGACAGGTCAGGAGAATGATCCAAAAAAAGGGTTTGTAGGCTTTTTTAACGACCATTGATCTCAAGAGTGCGAACTTTTTCAGCGGATATTAGATAGGAGTTACGCAGTTGAGCGACAAACGCATCCTGAGTAGGCGGTAGCCGTATCGAAGGGTGTCGTTTGGAGCGGCTGCACCCCTCGATACGCCTTTTCAAGGCTACTCGGGATGCGAACCGCGTAACTCCTGTTAGATTTGGATGACTGAGGCGTTCGATAGACATAATTATCGCTCAACCAGACGCGGTTCGATGCGAATCGTTTCTTGCTCACCCACCGGAAAAACACCCACCGTCTCCCCTGTTGCCGGACGGTCGATCCAGACCGCCAGCCGGTACTCGCCCGGCGGGGTGTCGGGGAAGATGACCAGGGCGAATTCATCCCGGACGACCATACCTTCCTGCCACTCGGTAAAGGGAACGGGGGCGACGG
>CAZWZZ010000451.1:0-5687 GCA_964638395.1 uncultured Caldilineaceae bacterium | reverse complement strand
TGGCCGAAACCGTCCGCACCCAGGCCGCCGAGTTGGGCATCAACCTGACCGGCGAGGAGCCGTTGGTCGCTGAAGAGAGGCCGGCGGCAGACCAGCCCGGCGCTCAACCCCAGGCCACGCCCACGACCGGTGCGGCAGCCGTGGCCCCCGCTGCCGGTCAGGGCAACTCCCCCCTGGCTACGCCCACGCTGACTGCCCAGGCCGCAGCCTCCGTGGTCACGCCGACGCTGGCTGCCACGCTGACACCGGCCCTACCCACGCCCACACCGTCGCCCACCCTCCCCCCGACTATCGAACTCCCGGCCAACTGTGAAAACAGGGCCCGTTTTGTCACGGATGTGACGGTCGAGGATGGGACAGAATTTCCACCGGGCCGCCAGTTCGAGAAAGTGTGGCAGATAAGAAATGAAGGAACCTGTCCCTGGGGACCGGGCTACACCGTCCGTTTTGTCAACGACGATTTCTTCGGCGTCAGCCGGGAACTGCCCATCACCGAAGTCACTGCCCCGAATGAACTTGGCGATATTAGCGTGCCGATGACGGCTCCCGACCAGCCCGGCAGCTATCGGGGTGTGTGGCAGATGTATGATTTGAACGGCGAAGCGTTCGGCCCGACGATGTTTTTGGAGATCGAGGTCGTGCCGGGGGCCGCGCCGCCGGCCGGTGGCGAGGATGCGGCTGGCGCTCCGGTCGCTGGTGCCGACTCTGATGCGCTATACGACTTCATCACCAACGCCACATCGGCTTCCTGGCTGTCGGAAGAAGGCACATTTGCCGTGCAACAAACCCCGATCAGCGAAACTCTGGAGCGACCTGAGGCCGGGGGGCTGGTGGCCGTGGGCGTGGCCGAGCTGCGGGGCAACACCCAGAGTAGCGGCCCGGCCTTGCTGACCTATCCCGACCCGGCAGCCGGCTTCATCGAGGGGATTTATGCCCTCGATGTTCCGCTCCAGCCGACGGACACCTTTGTAGCCGAGGTCGGCTTCACCCGGCTGTCGATCCTCAGCGATGATGGCGTCACCTTTGAAGCCATTTTCTCGCCCGATGATGGCTCGGAGAGCCTGACCCTGCTCTCGGAAACGGTGCAATATCGGGATAGCCCCATCAGCGTCAGCGTGCCCTTGAGCGGCATCCAGGCAGACCAGACCGGGGTGTTCACCCTGCGCGTTCTCAGCGGCGACAGCACCAGCCGGGATTGGGCCTTGTGGATCGAGGCCCGGTTGGTACGACCCTAAATTTCTGTTGAGGTCTCTTGAACATCACTGAGCCGGAAGCAGCCACGTTTTATGCAAAACCTGCGAAAAAAAGGGGGCTTGTTGAGCCTCGTTGTGGGCGGTAGCCTGCTGGCGCTGTTCCTGCTGGAAGGGGCGCTGCGCCTGCTGCCACCGCCGCCGGTCCTCTTCGAGAGTTATGATGATACCTACGTTTGCTCGCCGACGGTCGGCTGGCTGGGCCGGCCCGATTATCAGGGCACGCTCACCCGCGAAGAGTATGCCCACCCCATCCGCTTCAACAGCCAGGGGATGTATGACACCGATCACGCCGTTGAAAAGCGGGAAGGTGTCTTCCGCATCCTGTGGGCCGGAGACTCTTTTGCCCAAGCTCTCCAGGTCGGCGAGCCGCAGACGGCCCACCAACAGTTGGAGGATTTGCTCAACCAACGTCTCGGTGGGCCGGAGCGGAGCTTCGAGGTCATCAGCAGCGGGGTGATGGGCTGGGGCAACGGCCAGGCGTTGCTCCATTATCGGGAGCAGGGTCGCCGCTACGATCCCGACCTGGCGCTGCTGCTTTTCTTCGTCGGCAACGACGTCAACAACAACCTGCCCGGCCACGCCCTGACTATCGACGGCTTCAACTGTTTCGCCCCCTACTTCCCGCTGTGTGATGATGAGTCTCTCGACCCTCGGCCCTGGTATCACATTCCCGGCCTCGGCCCGGCCTGGGGCAGTTGCTCGACGGTGCGCCGGGGCTTGACCGGCAGCCTCAGCTTTTTACAGCAGAACTCCTACCTCTTCGCCCGCATCGAGCCGCTGTTGCTCTCCCGGACCACGCGACGGACCTACGGCCAAGAGTTCGGCCTGCCCTTCGCCGCCCTCTACCTGCCCCAGGAGAGCGAGACGGTACGCTACGCCTGGCAGGTGACCGAGGGCATCCTGGCCCAGTTCGACCGGGAGGCGGCGGCTGACGGCAGCGACTTCGGCGTGGTCATCGTCGCTCCCCGCGAGATCGTCTGGCTCTCCCAACTGGATGAGAACCAGCGCCAATCCTTCTACCAATCCGACCCGGCCTTCGCCGAAGCCACCATCGACCGTCCCAACCGCCGCCTGGCCACTTTTCTGGAAAAGGAAAACATCCCGGTCATTGATCTCCAACAACCGATGGTCGATTACATCGCCCAGACCGGGGCGCAGCTTTATCTGCCCATCGACCGCCACTGGACAGTCGAAGGCAACCGCCTGGCCGCCGAGTTCATCTTCGCCTGGCTGGTTGAGCAAGAGTTGGTGTCGGCGGCGGGGGTAGAGTGATGATGAAGGAC
This sequence comes from uncultured Caldilineaceae bacterium, assembly GCA_964638395.1. Taxonomy (GTDB): domain Bacteria; phylum Chloroflexota; class Anaerolineae; order 4572-78; family J111; genus CAZWZZ01. The sequence goes on along the minus strand of CAZWZZ010000451.1, from coordinate 3,151 downwards.
ACTCAAATAAGCCCCCCCATCCCCCCAGAGGGGGGAGAAAAAGCCAAAATTCCCCCCTTTGGGGGGCCAGGGAGGCTCACCCTCCTCATCCTCATCACCCTGACCAGTTTTTGGCTGCGGGTGGCGGGCATTCAATTCGGCCTGCCTTTTCTCTACCACCCCGACGAGCAGCAATACATCCGCCCGGCCATCGGCGTCGTCTCCGGCAACTTCGAGCCGCTGGCCCACTACAACCCGGCTCTCTTTCCCTACGTCATCGGCTTCGTCTACAGCTTGACCTACGGCGGGCTGCGTCTGTTCGGAGCCTTCCCCGAAGCCTTCAACCTGGATGCGGCCTGGAGCGAGCCGATGCTGCCCTGGTTGACCGGTCTGGTCTATCTGGCTCGCTACACCACCGCCGCCGTTGGTCTGCTGACCACGCTGCTGGTCTATCACCTGGGGCGGCGAGCCTACAGCCGCGAAACCGGCCTGGGGGCGGCGCTCATCTTCGGCCTGACCTTTCTGCCCAGCCGGGAGGCCCACTTCGCCGTCAGTGATGCGCCGGTGGCCCTGGGCACGGCGGCCACCCTCTACCTCTGCCTGAAAATCATCGACCGGGGAGCGTGGCGGGATTATCTGTGGGTGGGGCTGGCTCTGGGGCTGGCGGCGGCGACGAAATATTCGGCGGGGCTGCTAGTGCTGCCGATTGGGGTGGCCCATCTACTCAGTCACCGTTATGAAGGCTGGTCAGCCCGGCTGCTCAATCTGTGGCGACCCGTGACCAGCGGCCTGGTGGCCATTGCCGGCTACTTGATGGCTTCGCCCTACACTCTCATTCAGCGGCAAGCGTTTTGGGCCGATTTCAGCGAGAATTTAGAGTCGGCCCGCGTCGGTTTTCACGGCCTTGATCTGGACCCGGCGGGGGGGGCTATCTTTTATTTGAAAGGGTTGATCTGGGGCTTCGGCTGGCCGCTCTTCGTTGTCTTCCTACTCACTGTGCTGCTGGCGCTGGCCCGCCACCGCCGCGTCGATCTGTTTATGGTGACTCTACCCCTGTTCGGCTTCTTTTATATGCAGCGCCAGGAGATGTACTTCGTCCGCTGGCTGACCCCCTTTCTGCCGCCGCTGGCTGTTCTGGCGGCCGAGACCGTGCGGGTGGGCGTAACCTGGCTGAGTCGTCGGCTCGTCCCGCCGACCCTGTCGCTGCGTCCCTACCTGCCCCTGCTCGTCACGCTCGGTCTGACCCTACCCTCAACCTACACCGCCGCCTACGCCAACCACCTCCTCAGCAACACGGACACCCGCACCGAGGCCCTGCGTTGGATCAACGATAACATCCCGGCCCACAGCAACCTGGCCGTGCAGCTCCTCAGCCCCCCCTGGACCCCACAGTTAGCCCTACCCGGTCTGCAAATCAACCCTTACAACTTTGCCCCGGTCGCCGATGGTGGGGTAGCCGAAACTAATCCGCAGCAGTACCGTGACCTGGGGGTGCAGTACGTCATCGCCAGCAGCTTCCACTACGCCCGCCCGCTGCGGGACAAGGAGCGGCAGGCCCGCCTGGCCCGCCATATGCAGGCCCTCGACGAGCAGGCCGAGTTGATCGCCACCTTCCAACCCTACCGGCCCGGCTATGACGGCTTCTTTTACCACGACCAGGTCTACGGCCCGGCCAACGACACCCTGGCTCGCCACCAGGCCGGACCGATCATCAAAATTTATCGTCTTTATCGTCTCCACCATCAACAATGAGGCCCTGTGAACGAAACATTCTTTCTCTCGCCTAAAACTATCGACCGGCTGAGTCTGCTGCTCATTCTGCTGCTGGTCTCGGTGATGCTCCTGATCCATTTCGGCCAGGTTCCGCCGCCGCTGCCCTGGTCTGACGAAAGCGAAATCGCCGCCGATGCAATGGACACCCTGCGGGAGGGGCCGCAGTTGTTCTACCGGGGGGCCGGAGGCTCGCTGGCCGTCTGGCTGGAAGCGGGCTGGATGGCCCTCTTTGGCCGCAGCCTGTTGGGGCTGCGGCTGCTCAACGGCCTGGTCAATCTGGTCTCGGTCCTGCTCCTTTACGCGCTCGTTTTGGAGATGCCCTTCCCCCGGCCCCGCCGCCCTCTGGCCCTGGCCGCCGCTCTGCTCCTGGCCGCCTCCACCTGGCTGTTGGGCCTGGGACGCATCGCCGCCCCTAACTGGTCCCTCGTCCCGCTGATGACCAACCTGGCCTTCCTTCTTTTCTGGCGCGGTCTCCACACCCGCCGCACTGCCTATTTTATCGCCGTGGCCGGAGTGATGGGCCTCCTGTTCTACGGCTACCTGCCGGGGGCGCTGGTTCCGCTGGTTCCGGGGCTGTTTTTGGTGTTCGTCTGGCTGCGGGGGTATCCGTCTAATAAAGATGAGTTAATCCCCCCCGCCCCCCCGGAGGGGAGAGAAATCCCACAAGTTCCCCCCGCCGGGGGACGAGGGGCCGCCAGCCAAACTCAAGAAAAAGACAAAATCCCCCCCTTTGGAGGGCTAGGGGGGCCAAAAGCTCCCCTCCGCTGGTTGATCCTGATGACCCTGACCACCGCCCTTATCGCCACGCCGATGCTCCTTTTCACCCTGTTCAACCCCGACTCCGCGCTCCAGCGTCCCCGGCAGTTGACCGAAACCAACGAATTGACCGGCGGAGCCATCCTCCGGGACAGCCTCGATTTCCTGGCCACCTTCGGCCTGTGGCCCGACCGTCTGTGGCAGGGCCAGGTCGAGAGCCTGGCCTTCGACCCGCTGGTGACCCTGCTTTTCGTCGGCGGCCTGCTCCTCAGCCTGTGGCGCTGGCGTGATCCGGCCCATTTCTTTTTACTGCTATGGTGGGGGGTGTTGATGGCCCCGGCCTTTCTCTCCCGCTCGGCCAGCACCGGCTTTATCTTCGAGGTCTGGCGGCGGGGCGTCGGCGCTCAGGGGGCCTCTTTCATTATGGCTGGCCTGGCTCTGGTGACCGGGGTCGAATGGCTGCGGCGGCGTTGGTCGAAACGAGGGTCGAGTATGGCATCCAGGCACGAAAAGATAAAAATTTCCCCCTCCGGGGGGCTAGGGGGGCCAAACGCCCCCCTCCTCACCCTCACCACCATTCTGCTGGTAACGCTGATTTCGGCCCGCCTCAGCTACCGCTTCTACTTCGAGCAGTGGGCCAACA
>CAZWZZ010000450.1:0-5721 GCA_964638395.1 uncultured Caldilineaceae bacterium | reverse complement strand
AATTTTGTTTTTGTTCGTTGTCATTTGTTCGTTGTCATTTGTCTGTTGTCCGTTGTCATTTGTTCGTTGTTCGTTGTTCATTGTCTCATTGTTCATTGTCTCATTGTTCATTGTCTCATTGCCTCATTGCTTCCTTCTCTCCCGCCACTGTTGCCGAAACGACGTCTCGGCGAGGGCGGGGAAATCGCGGTGATCGGTCCAGGCGGCCAGGGGACCGGGTAGTTCGCGGATCCAGCCGTGGCGGGCCAAGAAGTGGCTGACCAGGCGGCTCAGTTGCCCGCCGAAGCGGTAGATGTCGGGCCGGGTGGCGGCGATACGGAACAGCTTGATTCCCGTTCGCAGCCAGCGGGGCGCGTGACCGGCCCGGCTGCCCTCATCCCGCAGCTTGAGCAGCATCCGCGGGATGTCGATCCGCAGGGGGCAGACCTCCTGGCAGGCCCCGCACAGACTGCTGGCGTGGGGCAACTCGTGCCAGGGATCGAGGCCAAACAGCCCCGGCGTGACCACCGCGCCGATGGGGCCGGAGTAAACGCTGTTGTAAGCGTGCCCACCGATTTGACGGTAAACAGGGCAGACATTGAGACAGGCTCCGCAGCGGATGCAGAACAGAATTTCGGCCAATTCGCTGCCCAAAATTTTGGTGCGGCCATTATCGACCAAGACCACGTGCAATTCATCCGGGCCGTCCGGTTCGTTTTGGTGGCGCGGCCCGGTAATAATATTCGTATAGACACCCATTTTCTGGCCCGTGGCACTGCGGGCCAAAATTTGGAGCATGACCCCCAAATCCTCCATCGTCGGCACCAGCCGTTCGATCCCCATCAGAGCCACGTGGAGACGGGGCGCGGTCGTGGTCAGCCGCCCGTTGCCCTCGTTGGTGACCAGGCACAGGCTGCCGGTCTCGGCCACGCCGAAGTTGACCCCGCTGATGCCCATATCGGCCCGGAGAAAATCCCGCCGCAGTGTCCGCCGGGCCAGAGCAGTCATATTCGGCACATCGGCCAAATCCTCCGGTGTGGCCTTTAATTTGTCGCGGAAGAGCGCGGCCACCTCGACACGGGTTTTGTGAATGACCGGGGCGATGATGTGGGAAGGTTTTTCGTTAGCCAGTTGGATGATGTACTCCCCCAAATCGGTCTCGGCCACGCGCACGCCGTTTTCTTCCAGCACGTGGTTCAGCTTCACCTCTTCGGTGACCATCGACTTCGATTTAACGGCTGTCTTGACCCCTCGCGCCTGGGCTAACTCGGCCACATAGCGGGTGGCCTCCTCAGCCGTCTCGGCCCAATGGACGTGGCCGCCCACGCGCTCGACCGCCTCGGCGAATTGGGCCAGATAGCGATCCAGATGGGCGATGGTGTGGCCCCGAAGCTGGCGGGCGTGTTCCCGCAGGGCTTCGGCTTCGGGAAAGGCGGCCATAGCTCGATTGCGCCCGGCCACAAAGCGGTTAGTGGTGATGGACAGGGCGTTCCGTAACTGCCTATCTTGGAGGGCATCTTCGACCCGCTCATAGAAATCAATCGGTGCGGACAGGGTCATTCGCCTCGGCTCCCCTCGTCTCGACTATTCAAAACGTCGGCCAGATGCTTGACCTCCACGGCGCTACCCCGCCGCCGCAGCCCCCCGGCGATGTGCAGCAGACAACTGACATCGGTGCCGACGACGGTATCGGCCCCGCTGGCCTCGATGTTGTCCAACTTCTCCTGGAGGATGGCCCCGGAGATGTCCCCCATTTTGACGGCAAACAGCCCCCCAAAGCCGCAGCAGGCGTCGGCGTCAGGCAGTAGTTTCTGCTCGCCGCCGCGCAGGTTGGCTAACAATTGGCGGGGTTGCTCCTTGAGGCCCAGGCCGCGCAGGCCGTGGCAGGAGGCGTGGTAGGTCAGGCAGCGGTCGGTCCTGGCCTGGACATCGGTCACGCCCAGGACATCGACCAAGAATTGGCTAAATTCATAGGTGCGGGCGGCCAGAGCCTCCGCTTTGGGGCCGTAATGGGGGTCTCCCCGAAATAAATTCGTGTAGTGATGAATTATCATTGCTCCACAGGAGCCGGAGGGGGTGACCACGGGGGCCTCGCTGCGGGAGAGAAGATCGATGGTGTGGCCGGCCATCGCCCTGGCATCCGCCCACAGGCCGCCGTTGTAGGCCGGTTGGCCGCAGCAGGTCTGGTCGAGGGGAAATTCGACCGTCAAGCCCAGCCGTTCCAGGATGTCCACCACGGCCCAGCCGGTGTCGGGCGCAAAGTGATCGACCAGGCAGGTAACAAACAGTTGCACGTTTTTTATCGGGGGTTTCATTGACGGATGTAACCTTTTTGGTGGAGATTGGGGGCCTATTTTAATACAAGGCGGCCAAAGGGCCAAAGTCAATTTGTGCCGGGCCGTTTGCCTCTGCTCCTGCGTCTGGACGGTTTTTTGGGGGGGGTGATCACAATATCCTCAAATTCCTCATCGTCGAACTCGAACTCGAAATCCGGCATTGTCATCCACCGGGGTAGCCCCATCGTGCCGGAGCGAAACAGGAAAAATAGGCCGGCAATCAAACTGATGGTAAAGAGCAGGGTGGCTTCAAAAAGGGATAAATCAACGGAGACCAGCCACAGTAAAAGCCAGGCGACTAAAGCGGATAGAGCGAGGAAGAAGTAGGCAGCGAGCGTCGCGACGAAACGTTGCGTGAAACCAGCCTCAACCTGGCCCGGTAAGTCGGTAATCATTTGGACCATATATTCCACCACAATAATGACCCCTAGCGACAACCATAGCCCCTGGCTAAAGGAAAACTCTAAAAGCCACGATAGTAACCAGGCCGCCAAGAGGGATGGCAGGGCAAAGCCCAGAAGATGAAAAAGAAGCGTCAGGATAAGCCCGATAATAACCACGTCGGATGTTCCTTTCGTTGTTGGTAGTAAAATTCGGCACGGTTCACAGTAGATTGACATCAGGCCATCCGTAAAACGAAAAACGTAAAGCGTAATGCTCGCTATATCGTCAAATTTTTACGTTTTACGCCATACGTTTTACGGTGGTTGTTGTTCCAGTGTCAATCTAACATCTCAAGTTTCTGACCCACGCCTAAAATTCGGGCCACAGTGTAGCACAGACCGGCCAAATCAGAAAGCGAGGGTCGCCTGACCTCCCAGCCGCGCCATTCTTAATCTGCTGGTGTCCCCCCAAATTCCGCCAGCAGCGCCTCAAACCGAGCCTCCCCCCGCACCCCGTCGAAATCGGAGTCGGTGGCGATGAGGGCCAGGTATTCATACCGGTCAAGTTCCAATGCCCGCCGGAGCGGCGGCAGCATCTCAGCGACTTTTCCTTGCAAGGCATAGGCGCAGGCTTTGTTGTAGAAAGCAGAGGCATAATCGGGGTTGATACGCAATGCCTCATTGTAGTCGGCAATGGCCGTCTCTAGCTCCCCTTTGTCACTGTAAGCATTGCCCCGATTGTTGTAAGCATTGGCGTAATCGGGGTTGAGGCGAATGGCCTCCGTGTAATCGGCAATGGCTGCCTCTAGCTCCCCTTTGTCGCTGTAAGCATTGCCCCGACCTACGAAAGCATTGGCGTGTTCGGGGTCGAGGCGCAGGGCCTCAGTGTAATCGGCAATGGCCCGCTCTAGCTCCCCTTTGTCACTGTAAGCATTGCCCCGATTGTTGTAAGCGGCGGCGTCTTCGGGGTTGAGGCGGATGGCCTCGGTGTAATCGGCAATGGCCCGGTCTAACTCTCCCTTGGATTTATAAGCAAGGCCGCGATTGTAGTAAGGCCAGTCGAACTCAGAGTTGAGATCAATGGCCTCAGTGTAATCGGCAATGGCCCGGTCTAACTCCCCCTTAGCCCAGTAAGCAATGCCCCGATTGTTGAAAGCTTTGTCGTAATTCGGGTTGAGGCGGATGGCCTCATTATAATCGGCAATAGACGTCTCCAATTCACCAAGGTTATAATGACCCCATCCTTTGACAACGTGATGCCAGGAAATTCGCTCCAAAGCTGTCACAAAGGGGTAAGATTCAGCCTCATCCCATAGTTCAAAAAGTTGGAGTTGGGTAGACCAGTCGTCCCCCTCTCCCGTCCACACAAGCAAATCCTCCAGCAACTCGGCGGCCTGCTCCGTCTCCCCGGCCAGCAGATAGCAATAGAAGGCTTCGAGATGATGAAACCTATCCTCGCGGGCGGCGTAAACCGGGGCGGCCAATTTGGCCCCAGTGATGAGCGGTTCGGGGTCAGCGGCCAGGAGGCGCTGGATGAGGCCGGTGCGGGTTAAAGCATGGTAGGTTAACCCTTCCGGCACGGCCTCGATGAAGGAGAGGCTTTGCAGCCGCTCGAAGAGGGTGTCGGGGGTGGTCTGGCTGGCGGTGGGGCGGAGGGCGGCCACAATCTCCGCGTCGAACCAATGGAGAATGACCAGGCGGCGGGCCACGGCAGCTACATCGGGCGGCAGCTTGGCCAGGCTGGACTCGGCGATGAGGGCCGTTTTTTCGGTGGCATCTTTAGCGTTGCGTAAGGCTTGGAGCAAATCGGCCTGGGTATTCTGGTTATTGGACATAGTCGGCCTCCCCTGCGTGGAAATTGTTGACCAGTTCCACAAAGAGGCCGGGCGTGTGGTCGGTCAACTGGATGTAGTCGGCAATCTCCTCGGCGGAGAGGGCCAGCCCCCGGTGGTGGCAGTAGCGGGCATACTCGGCGGGATCGGTCACCGGGGTTAAGGGATGGCTGTGGTAGAGAAAGTTGTAGGCGTCGGCGGGGGGCGGCGTGCGCCCGGCCAAGACGACGCGGATGTGGGCCAGGGGAGCCACTTGCACCAGGAAGGCGTGCAGCAGCCAGGCCGAAACCGGGGCGGTCAATTCATCCAGGGTGTCGAACAGGAGGATCAGGGGGTGCTGCTGTCCGGCCAGCAAATCGGCCACAAAGTGGCGGGTCAGGTGCAGGTCGTGGCGGGGTGTCTCCGCCCCGCTGCGGCTCTGGCGGCTGAGGAACGCTTCGAGGCTGCGGCTCTGCTGCCCTTCGAGGAAGGCTTGCCGCTGGAGGGTCTGGTAGGCTTGGTCAAAAGTGGGGAAGGTCAGCTCCGGGCTGAGGAGCATCCGCAGCCGGTGCAGGGTATCGAAGATGCTGGCCTGGCCCCGGAGTTCCACCCCGGCCCAGAGATGCTGCTGTTGGGCGGCCCGGGCCGGGAATATCTTTTTCAGCAGATGGCTTTTGCCCATCTTGGCCTGGCCTGTCAGCCACAAAACCGGGGCCGGGGCCTGCGGCTGCAACAGATGATCGAACCGCTCCACAGCGGCCCGGTGGTTGATGATCGGATCGAGCGCGGGCGCGGCGGCGTTGCCCGGGGCGGCCCGCCCTGCCTGCCGCCGCAGGGCGTCAAACTCCGCTTTTCGGGCCGGGGCTTCTTCGATGGCGGCGGCTAACAGGGTCTCGGTCAGGCCGCGCCGCTCCACATACTCCAACAGCCGGCGCAGGCGGGTCTGTTTCCGGTCGTGGCTCTGGAACTCTTCGTAGACCGCCGAAAAGTGGAAATAGCAGAGGTCGGTCAATTCCTCTTCGTTAAAAACCTCGTTGATGAGGTCTCTGATCTCTCGGCGTAGGGTGTGGCTCATAGGTGGTCCTCCGAATCAAAACAATTTTACGACCCCATTATACCACGTCCCCACATTCAGCTACAAACATTGGGGAGGTATGGGGTGCGTCCCAAATTTTAGGAGATAGCATCCTGAGTAGCGCGAAACGGAGTGGA
>CAZWZZ010000449.1:0-5730 GCA_964638395.1 uncultured Caldilineaceae bacterium | reverse complement strand
AGAATTTGATACGATCAGTGACAATCTGTGTCTATCTGTGGACCCTGGAACTCTTCTAAAACAGTCTCTTAGAAGCAATACCTTTCAAATAAGACGATTCTTCGGAGCTATGTCGCTCGTCGCCACCCCCCCCTAGCCCCCCAGCGGGGGGAATCTTGCTTTGTTGCTCCCCCCTTTGGGGGGCTGGGGGGGCTTATTTGAACAGTATTGCTCTTAGGAGTTACGCAGTTCGCAGCCCGAGTCGCCCCTCGCCGCACCCTTCGATACGGTGTTGTATCAACCTTAAACGTCCGCCGTACTCTCCAACTCGTCGATCATCCCCTCGATGACCTTGAAGCCGCTGCGCCAGAAATCGGCGTCGGCGATGTTGATGCCGGCCTCCTTGAGGATGTGGTCGGGGCTGGCCGAGCCGCCATATTCCAAAATCTTGAGCAGCCTGGGGGCGAAGCTCTTGCCGGTTTCTTTATATTGCTGGTACAGTGACAGGGCCAGCAGTTGGCCAAAACTGTAGGCATAGCAGTAAAACGGGGTGTGGAAGATGTGGGGGATGCAGATCCATTCGTGCTGGAAATCCTGGCTAATCTCCATCGAGTCGCCGAACTGTTGGCTCAGATTGGCCAGATAAACCTCGTTCAGGGCCTCCATCGTCTTGTCCTGAGCGATCAACTGGTGAGCCTCTCGCTCGAAAATGACGAAGTAGGCTTGCCGCAGAACAGTGGCGTACATATCGTCGATGGCATCGACCAGCAGATCGCGCCGCAGGCCGGGGTCCCGCTCTTCGTTCAGAAGGCGGTCGGTCAGCAGCATCTCCGAAAAGACGGAGGCGGTTTCGGCCATCGGTAGCGCGGAGTGGAAGGTCAGCACCGAATGGTCGGCGGCCATCATGGCGTGGACGGCGTGGCCCAGTTCGTGGGCCAGGGTGGCCACCTGGCGCGGTTCGCCGGTGTAGTTGGCCAGCACCAGCGGCGTCATCCCCGGCAAGATGCTGGCACAGAAGGCCCCCCCCCGTTTGTTGGGCCGAATCTCGGCGTCGATGTGATTGTCGGCAAAAACCCGCTCCGCCTGCCGGGCCACCACCGGCGAAAACTCACCCAGACTGGTCAACACAATATCGACCGCGTCGCCGTAGCCGATCTTTTTGTCGGATTGCTTGTTCAACGGGGCATATAGATCGTAGCGGCGCAGCTTGTCGCCGGGCAGTTCCAGCCATTTGGCTTTGAGCTTGAAGTAGCGGTGGAACACCGGCGCTTGCTCGGTGCAGACATCCAGCAGGGTGTTGACAACGGTGTCCGGCACATCGTTGTAGATGTTGCGAACGCTGATCGGCGAGGCGAAGTTTCGCAGCCGGAGGTTCTCGCTGGCCCAGTCCCGGACGCGGTGGGTGTAGATTTGGGCTAAAACGCTGGCCTCTTTCGTGTAGACATTGAACTGTTCTTTGTAAGCCGCTTCCCGTAACTCCGGTTTTGAAGAGCGGACGTAGTTCATCAACTCGTCCCGTGTTAGCGTCTTGGTCTCCCCCTCGACCTCCAGCTCGAAAGTGAATTTGTTGGTTATCATATCATACAGCGTGGTCATGGCATTGATGCCGTTGACATCTTTGATGTTGATGATCTTCTCTTCGGCTTCGGTCAGGGTATGATCTTTGAGCTTGCGGACCTGTTCCAGATAGTAGTGCATATCGTCATTGACGAAGCCAAGCAGCCGGTCAGCCTCCTCATCGGCCAGGCTTTTCCACCACAGATCGAAGAAAAGCGTCCGGTTCTGGGCCTCGGTCAACAGGTTATCCATCCGGCCCATAAAGGCCAGGGCCGCCTGGTTTTGGGTATCTTCCGAAAACCAGAGCGGGCCGTAGCTGCCCAGCCGGTGGCCGATTTCGGTGATGTGTTCGATGGCCTGCAACGCCTTGATAAAATCATCGCCGCTCATATCCGGCGATAACGTTGGGCGCAGGGCCTCGATGGTCCGGGTCGCCTCTTCCAATGCTTCGACCGGTTGCTCGACCGGGTCGCCTTCCGACGCGGTCAGAATGGTGTTTAAGCTCCAGCGGGTTTGTGGGTATTGGGTTTTGGTGGTTGTCACGGTATTATCACTCCTTAAGTTAATATTACAAAATGAATTGTTCGATAGCCACAGCCACCCCATCCGCTTCCACCGAGGGGGCGACCCAATCGGCCATCTCCTTCAAGCCGTCCGGGGCATTGCCCATGGCCACACTCGTCCCGGCCACTTCAAACGTGGGCACATCATTGAAGGAGTCGCCGATAGCGATGACCTGACTGGGGTCGATGTTCAGATAATCGGTCATATCGGTCAGGGCCTGTCCTTTGGAGACAGAGCGGGCCACGGCGTTGATGAAATAGATGCCGTTGCTGGCGTCGAAGCTCCAAGACATTTTACAATGTCGCTCCATTTTCCTGGTAATCTCTTCGACAGCCACTTTTTCGGCTTCGGTGGCGGCCAACAATTGCCCCTTAACGATTTTAATCCGTTCGGTCAGGCTCATCAAATTGGTGACCAGAGGATTGATCTGCAACTTTTCCCGCTGTTGTTGGGCCAACAGCCCATCCCGTTCGATGAAGTAAAAGTCGTGGGCATAGATTTCCAGAAATAGCTCATAGTCGCGGGCCAATTCGATCAACCGTTTCCCGGCGTGGGGCGGCAGAGCTTGCAGGAAGGTGATGTCATTACCGGGCCAATCGACCACGGCGGCCCCGTCAAAAAAAATATGCAGTCCTTCCAACTTGAGAACTTTGAGCAGATGGTAGCAGGCTTCACTGGCCCGCCCGGTGCCGAGGGCAACGCGCACCCCTTGCGCTTTGGCCTGGGTGATGGCGTCGATAACGCGCTGGCTAGGATAGGCCCCGTGCCCGACCAGAGTGCCATCCACATCGAGAACGAGGAGTTTGTAGGTAGACATAGTTATTTTCAGGCAATGCTAAAGATTTCAATTATCCCATAAAACGATCTTAACAATTATAACCTTACTGTTAAGAAGGGGACAAATTGGGAGCAATTCAGTTTGGGGGGGGAATTGTAGACGGAAGATCACAGCGTATCAAATTGATGGCTCATAACGGGGTGTTCAGCCAACCATCTAAGTTTTTGTACACTTGACAATATTGGAAAAATAGGCTATCATGATAATCGAAATATGAAATCTTTTTCGCCCGTTTTCGAGCGAGGGTGCTCCTCCAAACGTGAGGAGCATTTCTCTTTTTGGGTCAATAGCAAAGACGCTTCCCCGGAAGTCGTCTTTTTTAATGTTACGCCTAATCTATAGTGAGTAAACCGCAGCATCCCTTCGACAAGCTCAGGACGCGGCCTGCGTAAATCGAGGAATGAGAATGTATTGAAGGGTGGTGCGGTCTACTGATAGTAGCGGTTGATTATCAACCTAAAGGAGGTCTTATGTTAACCTCAAAATCAATGCAAGAATTTACCGCTGCTCGACGCCGAGCCTTTATCGAAGAGTGGTTGAGCGCCCTGAATGGCCGCTCCAACGAACTGCTCTCTTTCGACGACGTTAAAGAGAATTTACAACTCCACGACTCGACTTACAAAGGATTACAAGAGATCGAGATCGACAAAATCGTCGGCAGCACCGGCCGCTACCGCGACTTTACCCGTACCTTCCTGCCCAAAAATGATACGACCGAAGAACGCTGGCGACGCATCGACGCGGTCGGCGAAACGGAGGGCTTTCCCCCGATTGAGGTTTACAAAGTGGGCGATGTTTACTTTGTGCGGGACGGCAACCATCGGGTGTCGGTCACCAGAGCGCACGGGGCCAAAACGATTGAAGCCTACATTATCGAATATAAGACGGATGTGCCGATCACCAAAGAGGATGATTTTGACAAAATTCTGCTCAAATGGGAGCGTACCGAGTTCCTGGAGGCCACCCGGCTTGACAACATCAGACCGGATCACACCATCGAGTTTACCGAGCCGGGCCGTTATCGGCTTGTTCTGGATCATATCGCCTTTCACAAATATATGAAAGAGATCAATTGCGGCTGTGAGTTACCGGAGGAGGAGGCCGTGGCCAGTTGGTACGATACGGTTTACCAACCGGTGGTCGGCCTCATCCGCGAGCGGGATGTCCTCAAGCACTTTCCGGGCCGCACCGAAGCCGATCTGTACGCCTGGCTCCTCCATCATCGAGCCGCGCTGGAGGAGGAGTGGGAGGCGCTGGGTTACATCTCCGCCGAGGATATATTGGATGAAATTCAGGCCGAAGCGGCCTCGAATTGGCTGACGCGGCTGATGAGTTCCTTCAAATCCAGGCTCAATCTCCAAACGCTGCCCCTCAAAGTGGAGCGGGCTAAATTTTTGACTGAAACGGAATTACAGATGACTCGCCCCGACCACAGCATCACGTTTACCGAACCGGGCTGCTACGAGTTGGCCAAAGAGCATATCCGGGTTCACAAATATCTCCGCGAAACGGCAGACAACATCCATCTCAGCTTTGGTGACGCCGCGGCCAGTTGGTACGATCAGGTTTATCAGCCGGTGGTTAACTTGGTGCGAGAGCGACAGATCACCAAGCAATTCCCGGAGAACAGCGAAGGGGACCTGTACATCTGGATCGTGTCCCGCCGGGCGGCCCTGGAGGAAGAGTGGCAAGCCTGGGGCCGCGTCCCCAACGAGGCCGTTATCGCCGACCTGGAACGGGAGAGCTTCGGCAGCGCCTTGACTCGCCTGGCCAATGCCTTCCGCCAACGGCTCGATTTGCAGAGTGTGTTGCCCCGTTAACATATAATCAGTAGACCGCAACCGCACCCTTCGATACAACCTCGTGCCTCGGTTTACTCAGGCCGCGGCCTGAGCTTGTCGAAGGGATGCCTGCGGTCTACTGATAATCTTGTGTCAGTCCTGAAGCAAGACCGTCTCGATTTCTTTAATTAAAAAGGGAAGATTGGGCGAGTTAAAACTTATGTCCGGCGCAGGAATACGATTATGTTTAATATCAGGCGGCACGTGTTTATGGTGAGGATGGGTGCTGGCCAGCGTGGGGTCATTGGGATGAGGCTGGGAGTCGTACCAGTACAGCTTCTCGTTGCCGACGGCGCAGCCAGACCTGGTAGGCACTGGCCCAGGCTGTCCAGTCCTGTACCCAAGCCTCATCAGCGGGTTCTTCGCCGTTGGTGTAGGCCTCGTAAAAGGTTTCAGACAGAACACCATATTTACGTTCATAGGTGCGCATTTCATCTTCGAGGGCGTATATATCTTGCAAAATATCTTCCAACGTCATAATTTTACCCTTTTAGCTGTGACCAAGAATTAAGTTGACCATATTGTAAACCAGACCGTCTTTGAAAGCAATGTGGCATAAATCCCGGCTATAGCTACCCCTCCGTCTCCTGCGGCACCAGCCACAAAAATTGGTACGGTTGGAGCGTATAATCCCTGGCTAAATTGATCGACTCTTCCGTGACCAAATCGTAAACGTGGGTGTTGATGCCGTAGGTGCGGAAGCGGGTCATCCGCACCGGCTGTTCCTTCTCCGAGAAGTTGGCCACAATCAAGATTCCCTGAAAATAGCGCCAATGAATATAACCGAAGACGTGGGGGTTGCCGGTGTCGATGAAATCGGTCTGGTTGCCCCCAAACAGGGGATGGGTTTTCCGCAGGTTGACGAGGCGCAGCAAGGGCTGAAAGACCCGTCCGATCAGCGTCTCCGGGTCGTGCCGCTTCTCCGCCCGCTGCCAATCCATCGGCGGGCGA
>CAZWZZ010000448.1:0-5743 GCA_964638395.1 uncultured Caldilineaceae bacterium | reverse complement strand
ATCCAACACGGCCCGCACCTGGCGTAAGAGGGTGGTTGGAGTGTAAGGTTTGGTCAGAAAAGGGGCCTCCGGGCGGGGAATAGTTTGGCCGTCGGTCCGGTCATCGGGATGGCCGGACATGAAGATGACTTTGAGCGTGGGATATTGGGCCTGGAGACGCTCCGCCAATGGGACACCGCCGAGCCGGGGCATGACCACATCGGTCAGCAAAAGATGGAGGCGGGAGATGTTCTGTCGCTCGATCAGGCGCAGGGCGGCGGTTCCATCTTTCGCCTCCAAAACGGTGTAGCCCTGTTTGCTCAGGGCGCGGGCGGTCACGGTCCGAATGGAGGGATCATCTTCGACCAGGAGGATCGTTTCCGTACCGCCGGACGGTCTCTTGTCCTGTTCGTGCGTACCGTCTGTCGGCGGCAGCACCTCGAATTGGGGCAGCAAAATCTCAAATTGCGTACCCTGCCCAACCTCACTCTCCACGGCGATATGGCCGCCGTGCTGCTTGACCACGCCGAAACAGATCGACAAACCCAGGCCCGTGCCCTGATCGACCTCTTTGGTCGTAAAAAAGGGTTCGAAGATGCGGGCCTGGGTCTCCCGATCCATCCCCAGGCCGGTATCGGCCACCACCAATCGTACATACTTACCCGGCTCAAGCTCTTTATATTGATTACGGCCGGCCCCATCTAGCGCGAGCAGTTCGGTGGTGATCGTCACGCTGCCTCCGTCCGGCATCGCGTCGCGGGCATTGAGAACCAGGTTGACCAACACCTGCTCAAATTGGCCGACATCCATCTTGACCTGACCAACGTCAGGGGCCAGATGGGTGTGCAGTTCAATGGTTTCGGTCAGGAGTTGGCGCAACATCTTCTCCAAACGCTCGACCGCCCGGTTGAGATTGACCACTCTGGGCTGGATAAGTTGGTTCCGGGTGAAGGTCAGCAGGTGGCGGGTCAATTCTGCGCCCCGTTGCGACATGCGCTGGATGCCCCGTAAATCTTCGGTCGCCGAATGATCGGGCGGCAAGCTCTCCAGCGACAGACCGGCATACCCCATAATCGCTGTCAATAGATTGTTGAAATTATGGGCCACGCCCCCGGCCAGTTGACCCACTGCCTCCAACCGTTGGGCCTGATACAGTTGCTCCTCCAACTGTTTGCGCTCGGTAATGTCGATCAGCAACCCATCCCACAGAATACTGTGGTCCGGCTGCCGCTCCGGGCGGGAGTCGCCCCGAAGCCATTTGGTTTGACCCTCGATGATAATCCGGCCAACCCAGTGCCAGGGGGTCATCGTCTCAGCCGACTGCTCGATGGTTTCGTGAAAGTGGGCCAGGTCTTCGGGATGAACCATGTCGAAAAGGTCCTGGGGATTCTCCTGAGCCTCTTCCGGGGTCAGGCCACAGATGGCTACGCTACCGGGGCTGATGTAAGGAAAGGCCATCGAGCCATCAGGCCGCAGTAAAAATTGATAGATCATACCGGGGATGTTGGCGGCCAGGTTATGGTAGCGGGTGTGGCTCTGGCGGAGGGCCATCTCGGCCTGCTGCCGCTCGATGATCTCTTGTTTGAGACTGGCGTTGGCCGCCTCGAGTTCGACGGTTCTCAGTTTGACCTTTTCGGCCAGGGCCTCGTTAGCCGCTTGCAGGGCTATCTCAGCCTGCTCCCGCCGACTGATTTCCTGCTGGAGTTGTTGGTTTTGAAGATTGAGTTGGCGCTGAAGGTGGCGGAGGGCCAGGTGGGTGTTCACCCGCGCCTGTAGCTCGGCCAGACGTACCGGTTTGGTGATATAATCGACGCCCCCCACCTCGAAGCCCTTGATTTTGTGGTTCATATCGGTCAGGGCCGTCAAGAAGATCACCGGAATGTGGTGGGTCGCTTCATCCGCCTTGAGACGACGACAGACCTCGAAGCCATCGACATCCGGCATCATCACATCGAGCAGGATCAAATTGGGGCGGAGGCTCTTGGCCTGGGGCAGCGCCTTATCCCCCTCGGTGACGGTCGAGACCGCATACCCGTGATGTTCGAGGTGCTTCGAGACCAACTTCAGAATAGTCACATCATCGTCGATTACCAAAATTGAGGCTTGCTTGTCGTCGTTAGTCATCGGTTCCAATCCTTTACCGAAGGTGAAGCGTCGAGGTTGTAGACACTTGAAGTTAGGTAAACGAATATCCAAATTGCTCGGCTCAGATTTGTCAATCCGAGCCAACCGGGGATTTAGCAATCATCCCCTTTGAGCAAAAATTGGCTGTACTGTAACGAATTATAGCCCCATTTGGCAAAATCAAAAAAAGTGACGCCGCTAATCTTCGGTTCGCATCACCGACAGGAGCGGCACGCCCAGGTCCCGCAGCCGGTTCAGCAGGCCATACAGGGCGGCCTGGTCCCGGATCGGCCCGGACAGCAACGTTTCTCCATGTGGCTGGTGGCTGATGCTCCAATCATCCAGGTGGCTCAGGCGGCGCGGGTCGAGATGACCTTTGAGCCGGATGTGATAAATAGGCGTCTCCGCTTTGGGCAGGGTTGTGTCAGACATTGTTTCTTCTCCCCTGTGGTTGAGGGTTGATAGTGGCGGGGATTAGGAGATTTGGGGATTAAAAATTGGATCGACTGAGACTGAAAAATCCCCCAATCCCCTAATCTCCGCTTGAGGTCTTTCATTAATAGGACTTCATAGGACTTGCCTACCTTTATTTTACGCCTTCCGACCTCATCTGTCATCCATCGAAAGTGGAATGTAAGTTTAGGGGGGTTGATTAAGACAGCAGCCCCAACTCGCGGGCGCGGGCGACGGCTTGGGTCCGGTTTTTGGCCTCCAGCTTGCCGAAAATATTGTTGAGGTGCTTCTTGACCGTGCCGACGGTGATGACCAGGGCCTCGGCCACCTGCCGGTTGGAGTAGCCTTCGCCGATGAGGGCCAGTAGCTCCAGCTCCCGCTCGCTGAGGGGTTCGATGAGCGGCTGCGGGGCCGGGGGCGACGGAGCCGGGGGCGGTGGGGCCGGGGTGATCTCCTGCTCGGCGAAGGCGGCCAGCAGGCTATCGACAAAATCGGGAGCGACGGGGCGCACGTTGGGCAGCAGCGCGGCGATGACCGGCCCCCCGTTGAGGAAATGGCAGCGGTAGGTCTCCGGGGCGGCCCATTGCAGGGCCTCGGTCAGCGTGGCCAATGCTCTGGTTTCGTCTTCAAGCATCGCATAAGTGACCGCTTGCAACACCAGGGCCTCGATCAAAAAGTAGGTCCGTTTCCGGCTGCGGGCCAGATCGGCCAGCTTGGTCAACAGCGTGTCGGCCTCGGCCAGCCGATTTTGGGCGAGCAGCAGCCGGACGTACACAAAATATTCAATGCCCCGCACCGGGGTCGGCGTATCGGCGGCGGACAGGTTGGCGGTCGCGGCCCACTGTGCGGCAGCCGTCAGGTTCTCCAGTTTCAACTGATAGCGTGCCTCGAACGCCTTGAAAATAGGCATATAAGCCTGGAAGTTGCTTTGATAAATCAACTGATGCAAGTCGCGCATGCTGTCCAGGGCTTTCTCCGTCTCGCCCAGCGCATCCTGAATGGGGGCCAGCGTCATTTTGGCGGAGATGTCGATCAGCATAAAATGTTGCTGTTGGCCCAAGTCCAGGCTGCGGGTCATGTAGCGTTGGGCCTCATCCAAATGGTTGGCGTAATATTCCATCTCGGCCAACGTACAGTAGGCAACCGCCACCAGCGGAAACGGTTTGCCGCCCGGCTTATCGAACTGCTCGATGAGATCGTGACAGAGGGCCACCGCTTGACGCCGCCGACCTTGCCAATTCCACTGTTGGGCCAGATTCATGCCCGCCCCCAAAATCATAAAGGGTTCATTGATCCGCCGCCCCAAATCCAGCGTTTCTTGAAAGACCTCGATGGCGCTGACCGTATCGCCGACATAGCCCAACACTTCACCAATAACTAGCAGGGTGATGCTGCGAAAGAAAATGTCATCCTTGTCGATGAGCGCCAGGGCCTCCCGGGCCAACTGTAGCCCCTCCTCCCCCTGGCCGCCCAGGGCCAACAATGCCTGTAAGCTTTTCAAGCGACCCCGGCTGCGGCGGGACGTATCGGCGGTCAAGGTGGCCTCGGCCTGCGCTGCGTATTGGGCCGCCGCCTCCCCCTGGCCCAACATCCACAACAGCCAGCCTTTGAAAGCGGTCAATTCGGGATCGGCCTCGATCATTTGGGGCGGCAGAGCCGCCAGCCAGCCTTCCAGCGTGGTGAACTCCCCCCGCCGCAGGGCATCGGCGGCAGCCTGGCGGATCAGGCGTCCGGCCTCCTCCGTGTCAGCCGCCAGCAGGGTATGCTTGATCGCCTCCGGCAGCAGGTCGTGCCGCTCGAACCAGCGGGCGGCCCGGCGATGACCGGCCGTTTGCTCCGCCGGGGCCAACTCCGTTCGCA
Organism: uncultured Caldilineaceae bacterium; assembly: GCA_964638395.1. Lineage (GTDB taxonomy): Bacteria > Chloroflexota > Anaerolineae > 4572-78 > J111 > CAZWZZ01. The sequence goes on along the minus strand of CAZWZZ010000448.1, from coordinate 1,327 downwards.
GAAACTCGGCAAACAGATGGTGATAGCGGTACCACTCCCGTTTGTCATCCAGCGGAATCAGAAAAAGGTTGGCGTGTTCCAGATCGGTTAACATCTCTTTGCTATCGGCCCGCCCGGTGACGGCGTCACACAGGGGGGCGCTCATCCGCTCCAGAATGGCCGTTTCGGTCAGGAATTGGCGGACGGCGGGCGGCTGTTGCTGGATGACTTCCTCCACCAGATAGTCGATGACGTAGCGATCACTGCCGCTGAAGGCGTCGATAAAGCGGGTCAGGGCGGGCCGGTCCCGGCCCTGCATAGAGATGGCCGCCAGTTGCAGCCCGGCGATCCACCCCTCCGTCCGCGCTTCGAGGGTGGCGATGGCCCCGGCGGGCAGATTTAGGCCCATCGTCTGCTCCAGAAAAGCGACCGCCTCCGCCGCCGTAAAACGCAGATCATCCTGGCGCAGTTCGACCATCTGGCCCCGGACCCGCAGCCGGGGCAGGGGTAGAGGCGGGTCTTCGCGGGTGGTCAGGGTGACGTGGATGTGGGGCGGCAGATGTTCCAGAAAGAGGGCCAGCGCCTCGTGGATGTGGTCGTTCTGGATGAGGTGATAATCATCCAGCACCAGCAGGGCCGTCTGCGGCAGATCGGCGATGTCGTTGATGAGGGTCGTCACCAGCGTCTCGACGGGCGGCAGCTTGGGGGAGAGTTGGAGACCCTGGCCGATGGTCGGCTCCACCTGTTGCCAGGCGGCGATGAAATAGGCAAAGAAGCGGGCCGGGTCGTTGTCCTCCCCATCGAGGGAGAGCCAGGTCACGTGGGCCGGAACCGTTTCGGTCCCGACCGGTTCCGGGGGCGTCTGGCTCCCTTTATTATAAGAAGGATAAGGATAAGAGGGATAAGGCCGGTCCCTGTAAAGCCAATCGGTCACCGCCGTGGTTTTGCCAAACCCGGCCGAGGCGGAGACCAGAATCAATTTGCAGCCGGGCCGCAGCCCTTGCCCCAGCGCCGCGAGCAGCCGGGGCCGGGTGACCAGGCCGGGCCGGGGCGGCGGCGCATACAGTTTCGTGGTCAACAGCCGCAATGGCTGTGGCCGGATCGTCTGGCCGTTGCTTGGCTTGATGGTTTGTTGAGCAGGGTGTGTGGTCATAAGAGTGTCCCCCATTTCAACCTGATTATAAAACGGGTTGGCCGAAAAAGGAAACGCTCCACCACCCCGCCGTCCGGTCAACAACGCTGTGGGGAGCGGGACGGCTTCGGTGGGGAAGTCGTAAAACGTAAAACGTAAAGCGTAAGGGAGTTCCAGAAAAATAATGATCCCAAAAATCGGAGCTTTGGGTCAGTT
>CAZWZZ010000447.1:0-5744 GCA_964638395.1 uncultured Caldilineaceae bacterium | reverse complement strand
GGCAGCTTTTGGGACACAGAAAGTAGGTTCAACCGTGAAATATTCATCGAAATATTTGCTCTATTTTTTGGTTATCTTTGCCTTCCTCAGTTCGGCCTGCGGTTTGTCATCAGATTTTACGGCGTTGATGGGTCAGGAAGAAGAGCCGCCACAACGTATCCGCCGCCTGGAGCCATTGCCAACGGCGGCCCCGAACCAACAACCGGCGGCTAACGATGCCAATGGACAAAACGATTTCAGCCTACCACCCAGCGTCGCCTCCTCCATCGAGCCGGTCCCGGCGGCCGATACCGGTCAGAGCGGCGTCAATGTCGATTCGGCCTCGTTAGACGCGGCCAACAACGACGCCCCGGCAGAGGGGGCCGGCGTTGCTGTGGCTAACAATCGGACGGGGAGCAGCTTACCCCCGCTTCAATCCAACCCGGTCTCAGCCGGCCTGACCACCCAGACCGGCTCAAACACCTTACCCCCTCTCGAATCTCGGCGACTGACCGTCACCCCGGCAAGCAGCTTTATCTCGACCGTGACCGACGATCTGCTCAGTTTCGTCAGCGAGCCAACCCCGGCGGCACCATTACAGCGATTACCGACCTTCACCCCGACGCCGTCACCGACCAACACCCCGACGCCGACCAATACACCGACCATCACCCCGACGCCGACCGAGACGGCCACGCCCACGCAAACGCCGCTGCCCACAGAAACACCGTTACCGACCGAAACCCCCACCCCTACCGCCACCGCCACCAGACCGCCGCCCCCCCCACCAACCAACACCCCTGAGCCGACCGTGCCGCCCCCCCCGGAGTATGATTTTATGGTGGGCGAATTTTTCAACAGCCCGACCACCAACAGCTTTATCGTTATGTACGTGGCCATTGTCGATGCCAACGAAATCCCCATCGGTGATATGAAAATCGTAGGCACGCGCCTCGACCACAACCTGACCTACGAAAGCCCCCTCTCCAAATGGCATTTTGAGGGGTACAACGCCCCGGCCCACGTCGTCAAGAGCGGCAACGTCAAATTCGAGCCGCCCGGCGGTATCGAGTCCACCAGTTGGGTCATCTACCTGGCCGACGCCAACGGCACTCGGATGTCTGACGATGTCAAGTTTGATGTCGATGCGGACAAAAAGCAGTGGTACTTCGTTAAGTTCCGCCGAAAATTTTAGTCAGCGCCTACCCCACATACCGTCGCAGCACATTATCGACGCTGCCGGCGTAACCGCCGCCAAACAAATTGAGGTGGTTGAGCAGATGGTAGAGGTTGTAGAGGTCTTTCCGCTCCCCATAGCCTGCGTCGAGGGGCCAGGTTTCGTTGTAGGCATTATAGAACGCTGAGGAAAAACCGCCGAACAGCTCGGTGAAGGCCAACTCGGCCTCGCGGTGGCCGTAATAAACCGCCGGGTCGATCAGGGCCGGTTCGCCGGAGTCGGTCGCCAGCCAGTTACCGCCCCACAGGTCGCCGTGCAGCAACGAGGCCGGCGGCTCGGCGGGTAGCCAGTCGCCCAGGCGGGCCAGCAACTTCTCCAACTGCCGCTGCCGCGCTCCCGGCAGATAGCCGTTCCGCTCGGCCAGGTCCATCTGAAAGCCAAGCCGCTGCTCCCCAAAAAAAGTTACCCAATTGTCACTTTGTTGGTTAGGCTGAGGATTGGCCCCGATAAAGTTATCGTGATCCAGACCGTACTGCGCGGCAGTGACCCGGTGCATCTCGGCCAGACCCCGGCCCAACTCCTCGGCCACGGTCCGGCTGCTCGACCCCCGTCCTAGCCATTCCATCGCAATAAAAGCCGGGTGCGCCTCACTTTTTTCACCGTGGGCCACCACCGCCGGAATCCGCAGGCTCTCCGCCAAGCGGAGCAAATCCAGGCCCCTGGCCTCGGCGCTGAACATCCCGGCCAAGGGGTTGGGATGCCACTTGACCAGCAATTGCCGCTCATCGGCCAGCGTCACCCGCACGGCCCGGCTAATATCTCCCCCGCCAATAGAGGTCGCCCGGCTTATTTCGGTTCCACTCACATTCACAACCGCTTGTTGTAGCTTTTCAGGTAAACTCATCCTACTATCTCGCTTTCCAATCTCAAACGTCACTAAAACAAATAGGGGTCTGATTTTAACAAAAGCCCCGCAGATTTCAAGAATCTCCGGGGCTTTTTGCTGATTTTGAACTGACAGGATCAACGACCACCTGGCTGGCGGGGGCGCTACTCCTTAACCACGAACGGCAGATAAAGCTGATGGGTCGGGTCTTCCCCACTCAGGTTGGCCCGTTCATTCAGAAACTCACAGACGACCTGCTGCCCGGCGGCGACCGGAATGGTGGCCGTGGCCGTGAAGTCATCCACCGTCGGCGTGACCGGCTGCCGTTCCGGCGGGGCAGTATCAACACAAGAAACGCTAATCAGCGACCACTGCTCGTCGGGGAAGGAGGCGGCATCTTCGGTGATGGTGTAATTATTCGGGGCCAGATCGGTGAAGGTCGTCCGGGAGAAGGCGCTGTTGGTGGTCAGGGTGAAGACGCCCAGATCGCCCTCAAAGCGGAAATCGTGGACGTACTCGCTCAGGACCACGCTCTTGACGATGGTCAACGAGCCGGTGGTCTGCGCCAGTGTCACCTCGGTGGCGGCAGTTGTGCCATTGTAGATGCTGTTGGCCAGACGGGTCGTCCCGTTAGGCAGGGGAATCTCACCGTTGAAGTAGGCGGTGACGGTGTAGGTTCCGCCCGGTAGCGGGATGTCGGTCAGAGCGGCCTGGCCGACCAGATTGGTGATGACCGTTTCACTATAGCTGCCGTTGGGGCCGCTGACAACGAAGATGATCGTCTGTTCCAGGAGAGGCCGCCCGTCATCATCCGTCAGCGTGGCGATGACCAGGGGCGCATCCGGGCCGGTCGGTGTTTCGAGCGACAGGTTGGTTCCCTGCTTAACCACCGCGAAGGGAGCCTGATCCGAGGCCGGGGCAAAGTCGGCTGTCCCCAAGAAGGTGGCCTTGAGGCTATAGCTACCCGGCAGGAGCAGCAACGGGATGTTGACCGTAGCCCGGCCATCGCCGTCGGTGAAAGCGACGCGGGTTTGCTGCCCCAGGCCAAAGGTGAGCGGCTGGTTGGCCACAGGCGTGCCGTCGCTGGTCAAGCGGGCGGTGACGGTGGTCTCGATGCTGTAATCGCCGGCTGTGGGGGGTGATTCCAGGGCCAGTTCGGTCGGGGCGGGCGGCTCCGTTTGAGAGGCCAGAGCGACCGTCGGGATGTAGAACGCCCCCAGGTTGTCCATCAACGTCACCAGGCCCACGCCATTCACGGCCTGGACGATGTAGCGAATATCCTCCGGCGGCGTGCCGCTCAGGGTCAGCCTCTTCTCCCAGCGGGTCGAGTCCTCGCTGTTTTGGGTCAGATCGAGCGATTGCCACTGCCCGGCCAGGGGGCCGCTGACGGCGGTGTAGGTCACCCACACCTCCTGGATGCCGGCCGCCGGGTTGCCAACAACGACGGCGCTAAAGTCGATGTCGTTGCCATCCGGGATAGCTTGAATTTGGGAGATGGCCGGCGGGGCGGCCAGGGCCGGGATGCTGTCACCGCCATAGTTGGTGATGTTGTCGCTGTAGTAGAGGCGGAAATCCATCTCGTCGAAGCGGCGCAGGGTATTCGTCAGGGACCCGGGCGCGGTCGAGCGGAACTGGGCCGGCGTGACCACCAGCCGGGTGGCCCCGCTGGCGGTGTCGAAGAGCGCCCCAAAGTAGTTGGCGCTGTAGGGACGGATGGGGTAGAAGACATCCGACACGAAGGGCGTATGCACCCCGCGAATTTCGGTGGTCGGGGCGCCGGTCAGGGGGATGATCTCCAGCAGGTCGGTATAAGCGCCGCCCCGGAAGGCAAAACCGCGTAAAACCTTGCCGTTGGGCGCGGTCACGTTACGGATTTCCAGGGGCAGGGCCGGTTCGGCGGCGTTGGTCACAAGGCCGTTGCTGCCGGACAGGTAGGTGGCCGTCACGGTGGTATTGTTATCGACATCATCCAGTTCCAGGGTGTTGGTGGTGAAGGAGGGAGCGATGGTGATGTCGGTATACTCCAGGCCGAGGGTGTTGCCGGGGTCGGTGGGGAAAGCGGAGAGGCTGGTGACGATGGAGCTATCGCTGGACATCGTGATGCGGCCCGTTGGCAGATCAATGCTCAACATCGGCAAACCGAAGATGGTCGTTTGCAGCACCGTCTTTTCGTGCAGCCCCCGCAACTGGGGCGTCGTTTCCAGATAAAGCTGCTTGGCCTTGACCAGGGCCGGGCCGATGGGAACCGGGCCGCTGCCGACCCGCAGTTGGCGGCTGAACTCCAGATAGAGCCGCTCCCCATACTCGATGAAATCGGTATCCCCATATTGATAGCCGGTTCCGGCGATGAGCGTGGCCCGCTTCTGGGCAAAGGCTTGCGCCCAATCAGGCTGAAAAGTCAGGCCGGGAATGCCGTGGGGGTTGACGATATTGTAGCCGGCGTGACAGCCGGCGCTGAAGAAGAGGGCGTTGGTCATATCGACCGGCGAGTTAGTCAAATCGGTCGTAATCAGGCTGGTGCTGTAATCGGCGGCCAGGGCGCTGTTGGCGCTAAAGTGCCCGGCCAGGAAACTGATGTCGTACCGGTTGTTGAGCAGCAGATTGCCCAGATCGGTGGCCGTCCAGGCTGCCGGATCGAGCGGGGACAGGTTTTTATCCACAATCAGCGTATCCGCCGGCTCGCCGATGCCTGCCTCCAATTGGCTCTGCACTTCCAGAGCGGCATCCTCCAGAAAATCGTAACCTGTGACCAGAGAGGAGGTCGGCGTATCGACGACGCCATTGTTGGTCTCGTCGATGAAGGCATCCAACATCCCGCTGATTTCCGTAGCGGTTTCCACCAGCCGCCCGATGGCCAGTTTAGGAACCGGCAAGTCGTTCCCCTTGACCGAAATGCTAAATTCCGCCCCATACTGCTCCTGGCTGAGGACGTAGCCCAGGCGCAGGCTGGCTTGAGAGGGGGTGTCGTCCCGCACCGGGGGCACGTAATTCTCCTCGTTGCCGAGCAGAGCGTTGTCGGGATAACGGTAGAAGGGGATGATGTCGTCATCGCCGATGATGACGATATATTCTAGCGGATTGAGGGCGCGGTAATCGTCGATGATGGCTTTGATGGCGTCGGCCACCATATTTTTAGCGTAAGGGCAGGCGAATTGGTCATCCGCTGTCACATTGGTGGCGCTGACGCGGGTATCCGGGCCGACATTGACCACCACCCCGTTAACCGCCGGGTGAGCGGCCAAATCTTGCAACCGGGCCAGCATCGCCGTTTTCTCCGCCTCTGTGCCCTCCATGCGGTCCAGCCGGGATTCATCGACGATGATGATCGTCTCGTACCCACCGGCGCTGGCCGCCAAACTGGTGGCGGGGAAGGCCGGTAAGGGATCGCAACTTGTTTCCAGAGTCGTTACCTCAATTTGGAAGGGGTTGCTCAGGTTGAAAATCCCGTTTTTACCCCGCACGCGGATATAGAAATTGCCGGTGTTGTTCCAGGTATCGACAGTAATCGTCTCATCGCTCGTCCCCTCGAACGCCGAAGCCCCGATGATGCTCCGTGTTTGGGCGCTGGAGAAGGAGGAGGGACTGAACGAGGAGGGGCTGAAGGAGGAGGGGCTGAAGGACGACGGACTGAAGGACGACGGACTGAAGGACGACGGACTGAACGAGGACGGACTGAACGAGGACGGGCTGAACGACGACGGG
>CAZWZZ010000446.1:0-5748 GCA_964638395.1 uncultured Caldilineaceae bacterium | reverse complement strand
AATATTACCGCACCGTCACCTCGACGCTCGGCTCGAAGTTTTGCCAGCGCTCCACCGTTTCCAAACAAGCCGCCGGTTCCGACAGGCAGAGGGACAGGTTGATGCGATACCGGCCCGGTCTATCGAAGGCCAAACCATCCTCGTGGCGGAGGGTTTCCCCCGGCGGGATGCGGCCCCGGTCCCAGACGGTCTGGGCATAGCCGTTATCGACCACCAAATCGGCCAGGCCAAAAGTCAGCGGGGCCTGTTGGTGGTTGGTCACGGCCAGGGTGACGAACACCCGCTCCCCCACGGCGTAGCTCTGGCGATCCCGGCGCAGGCTGAGGCTGACCCGGATCGGCTCGTCCGGTGCCGGTGCGGCGGGTGGGCTAAAGCTGATCCGGGTAAAACGCCCGGTCAGGGGAATGTCGAACTGCTGGTCGAGAAACTCCAGGCGATAGGTTCCGGGGATGTTGGCGTAGGTCTCGAAGCCGCCGACGCCGAACTCCGGCTTGCTGCCAGACCGCAGCCGCTCGACGGCTCCATTCGGTTTGGTGATGGTGATCGGCTCGTTGGCCAGGCCGATGTCGCCGACCAGCAGCCCCAAGCCCTGCCCCACTTCCAACTCGTAATCCCAGCCCGGGGCGGCTGCCGGCGATTCAGGGCTAACCGGAGCTGTAAACGGCGGCGGGGCCACGTTGGGGACAAGCGGCGGGGGATGCGTGCCATCCGCCTCCCGTTCCTTCGCTTCGTCGTCGCCCGCTTCATCCTCATCCTCATTCTCATCCCCCGCGCCAAACTCCGGCAGCGTGCCCTCGACGACTAACGACTCCGGTCGTCGGGGCGGCGCGGTCAGGTCGAGCCGCTTCTGGAAGGCGGCGATACGCTCCATAATCGGCCCCAAATGCTCAAAGGTTTGCCACTCCGGTCGCCCCGTGGCCCCGGTCACGAAGAGGCAGGCGGCCATCACATAATCATCCTGCATCAACTGGCTATTGTACCATTGCAGCGTCCGCCAATAATCATCGACCGGAATCGGGGTGGATGCGACGCCGCCGGGAATGTCGCGGGGCACGGTTAGCTCTCTGGCCCAGGGACCGATGTCTTTGGCCGCGCCGCCCCACACCCCCTGGGTCATACCACATTCGGTGATGATGACCGTGTGTTGATCGCCGTACCGCTGGCGGATGCCCTCATTCATAATCCGCCGGTAGCGCAGGCAGCGCCACATACCGTCGTTGCCCCGCCCCTGGCCGACGCCGGGAACCCAATGCTGCGGCTCTACCGGCCCGCTCAGGCCCAGGCGGTGCAGCCGGTCCATCGTCGGCCAATCATATTCGTGGAAGCCGAGATATTTGTAAAATTCCAGCGTGCCGGGGTAGAGCTTGAGCCACTGCTGCCCCCGGCCATTACCCTGGCCGAAGTTGAAAGCCACCGGCTCGAAGCCTGCTGTCCGCATTTTTTGGCCGAAAGCGACCTGGTACTCATCGAACAGCTGCTGGGTCTCCTCGTCGGTCCATTCGGGGAAGACCTCGTTGAGCGACTCCCAGGCGTGAAAAATGGGCCGGCCGTTGATGTGATGCCGCGATTGGTTGACCTCCTCCCGCAGAATTCGCTCGGCCATGCGCCGCCCCTGTTGGCGGGCAGCCCGGGCCGTGCCCCCGCTCAACTGCCCAAAATCCTGGGGATGGACAAAGAGCCGCCCGATCAAAAAGACATCCGGGATTTCCCGGCGGATACGTTTCATCACATCTACGGAGAAGTCGAGCGTCTTGACCACCTTCGGCTTCAACCGCAGGACAGCCTCGAACGCATCCTGCCGGGGACCGGTGATGTGAAAGGCAAATTTATGGTTATAAAAATTGTCAAATTGGTGATATTTTTGATTGTACATCGGAGTACCTCGCCGCCGGTTTCGTTGGTCTCATCATAATACGGCCTGGAATTGATGTCAACAAAAAGCGGCACAGCTTGCTTAAAAGGGGCAGTCGCCCTATCATCGGAGCGTACATCCGGTATTAATTTTTTGTAAGGAGAAACCAATGACCTACTTAGCCCCTGAAAAAGATCAATATATGTCCACCCACCCGGCGGGAGAAAAGGCCATCGAGATCGAGCCGACGCCGCGTTGGGTGCGGGTAACGTTCAATGGCGAGACCATCGCCAACAGCAAACGGGCGCTACTGCTGCGGGAGACGGGCCATCTGCCGGTCTACTATTTTCACCCGGATGATGTGGCCGCCGAGTTTTTAGAGCCAACGAGCCACACCACCCACTGCCCCTACAAAGGGGAGGCCGCCTATTGGCGGGTCAAGGTCGGGAGCGAGCGCGCCGAGAACGCCGTCTGGAGCTACCCCACGCCGCTGCCGGAGGCTGAAGCGATCAAAGATTACAAAGCCTTCTATTGGCACAAAATGGGGGCCTGGTATGAAGAGAAAGAGGAGGTTTTCGTCCATCCCCGCGATCCCTACAAACGGGTGGATGTGATGCCCAGCTCGCGCCATATTCGAGTGGTCATCGATGGCGAGACGGTGGCCGACACCCGCCGCCCCCATCTCCTATTCGAGACCGGCTTGCTGACACGCTACTACCTGCCCGCGGAGCATGTCCGCATGGATCTGCTCGAACCGACGACGCGCCATAGCCGCTGCCCCTACAAGGGGCTGGCCAGCTATTGGTCGGTCCGCACCGGCGACAACCTCCACGAAAATATCGTCTGGAGCTACCCGGACCCGGTCCCGGAGTGTCCCAAAATCAAGGGGCTGCTCTGCTTTTTCAATGAAAAGGTCGATATTTATGTGGACGGGGTCTTGGAGGAGCCGCCCCACACCCCCTGGTCGTAGGTGGCTTACCCTGCCACCCACGCAATTGCGTCGCTATCTAGCCACCCGCTTCGGCGTGGCCGTCGATCATTTCGACGCCGCCCTGCAACCGCTCGATTTACCCACCCTGACCGCCCTCAGTGAAGCCGCGTTCGAGACCGACAGCCTGGCCGATTTTGAGAAGACGCTGACGACCTTCACGCCGCCCCCCTACACCGCGCCATAAGCATACTTCGTGCTGGCCTCGATGATCTCGATCTCCGCTGCCGATAAATCGAACAGGGCGTAGACCCGCTCATTGGGTGGGTCATTGTTTACTCCACGCTAAGTAACATAAACTGCAAATAGCGAAACTCACGCAAAACTAAGGGCGAGGGATGATCGGCCGGTTGGCCGTAGCTGCCGACCAGGGTGGCCCGGCGGCGGGCCTGGGAGATGCCGGTTTCGCAGGCATCGAGGAAGGCCGCTTCGTCGATGTGGCTGGAGCAGGAGGCGGCGGCCAGCAAGCCCCCGGCGCTGGTCACGGCGGCTCCGGCAGCGATCAGCTTATGGTAGGCTTTGAGGGCTTGGGGCAGGGCGGCTTTGGCCGGGGCAAAAGAGGGCGGATCGAGGATGACCAACGCCCATTGTTGCCGCTGTTTGGCCGCCCGGGCCAGAAAGTCGAAGGCGTCGGCTGTCTGGCTCCGGTGCTGGGCCGGGGGCAGGTCGTTCAAGCGCCAATGCGCGTCGGCCAGGGCCAGGGCCGGCTCGGCCAGATCGACGGTGGTCACATCCGTGGCCCCGCCCCGCCCGGCATAGACCGAAAAGCCGCCGGTGTAGCCAAAAACGTTCAGCACACGCCGCCCCTCGGCCCAGGCCCGCATGCGCTGCCGGTTCTCCCGCTGATCCAGAAAGAAGCCCGTCTTCTGACCGTGGATGACATCGGCGGTGAAGCGCAGGCCGTTCTCCAGAAACGGAACCGGCTCGGTCGGCAGCGGTCCCCACAACGCCCGGCCCCGGCCCGACTGCCGGGCCTGGTACTTCTCGTAAACGCTGCCCAGCGCCAGCCGGTCGGCCAGCCACGCGGCAATCCCATCCGGGTTCCAGAAACCCTTTGGCCCAGCTCCATCCAGTTGGAGAACCGCCGTATCGCCGTAGAGATCACAAATCAGTCCCGGTAGACCATCCCCCTCGCCGTTGAACAGGCGAAAAGCGGTCGTGGTTTGCTGCGTCCGGGCGGTGAAGAGAGGCTGCCGCAGGGCCAGCGCCCGCTCCAGCCGCCGCTCGGCCCAGGCTTCATCCAGCGTTTCCTCCGCCTCGGCGGTACAGAGCCGCAGGGCCAGGGGGCTGCCGGGGTCGTAAAAGCCGCGCCCAATGGCCCGCCCCTTTTTGTGGTCGAGGAGGATGGCCCGGCTGCCGGGCGTGGCTTTCGGTCGTCGGCGCAGGGCATCACCATACACCCAGGGATGGCCCCGCTTGACCGAGCGGGTCAGGTTGCGGTTCAACTGTAGCGTTAGCGGAGAGCCACCGGCGGCACGGAGTAAGGTCATCACTCACCCGGCAATATTTTTCTTGGCGATGATCTTGGTCGGCGTCAGGCGCACCAGCCATTCGCCCGGCACGCCGTTCCGTTGGCCGTAGGCGTCAGCCTGATCCTGGCCCATATACCGCCCGCCGATGCGGGTGGCCCATGCTTTCAACGCCGCCGGCTCCTCGCTGATAGTCACCGTGCCCTCGATGATGACGAAGGCGAAGGGGGGCGTTTCATCATCGACGCACAGGCTGACGCGGGCCTCGTGGCGCAGGTTTTTGGCCTTGACCGACTCGTGCCAGGTGGTAAAGATCAGATCATCCCCATCCAGATCGAACCAGATGGGGGCTACGTGGGGCCGGCCATCCTGGCGCACCGTGGCCAGCTTGCCGGTGCGGGCCGTATCTAAGAGGAAGGCTCTGGTCTCCGCCGGGGTCATTGTTTCCATTGGATTTGCTCCTGTCTATCGACCTGCCAGGTTTTGATTGAGATCAAGAAAATAACTCGGTAATGAAAGCTGCCCTGAATATAACAACGAATCGAAAGGATTGACCGAATCAATTCGTTAAATCCCAAAGATTCGTTGTTATATGGGCAGGATGAGATCACCGAATTAAATTTTTAATCTTCTTTTAATCTTCATAGAAACCCTGTAGGTCTGAAATAGCACAAACCTACAAGGTCGCAAAGACCTTGCAGGTTGGCATCACAGGCATCCAGTATAACACGACCCCGGCCCGGTGACAATGGACAGCCCCCACGAATTTCCTAAAACCGCATCGCCGTGCTAAACTGCCCGTTTATTTATAAATCCCAAGTCACTGTCCAGAAATAAGGTGTCCCGTTGAGGAGTTTGGAGACAAGGAGAGTGGGAGATTAAGGCAAAATCTCTCATCTCCCAATTTTCAATCTCCCAATCTCCCAATCTCTCAATCTCTCATCCCCCCACGCAACCGGAACCTTATTTTTAGATGGGTATTAATGAACCAAAAGGAGATTCTACTGTGAGTAAAGTACGTGTGGCTATCATCGGCGTCGGCAACTGTGCCTCGTCTCTGGTGCAGGGTGTGACCTATTACCGGGAGGCCAAAACGGATGAGCGGGTTCCGGGCATTATGCACGTCGATCTGGGAGGCTACCACATTGGGGACATCGAATTTACGGCGGCTTTCGACGTGGATAGCAACAAGGTGGGTAAAGATCTGTCCGAAGCGATCTGGGTCGAGCCGAACAATACCATTAAATTTGCCGACGTGCCCCACCTCGACGTGCCGGTCTACCGGGGGATGACCCACGACGGCATCGGCAAATATGTTGGCCAGCGGGTCACAAAGGCCAAAGGGGCCACCGACGACATTATCGGCATTCTCAAAGAGACCAAGACCGATGTGGTCATCAGCTATCTGCCGGTCGGCTCGGAGATGGCCACCAAATGGT
>CAZWZZ010000445.1:0-5752 GCA_964638395.1 uncultured Caldilineaceae bacterium | reverse complement strand
GGGGTACCTCTCATCTATGTTTTAGGTAGTAACTGGCCGGCGCTCTGGCCTGATTTTATTTCAACACCAGGGGCAAATAAACCCTATTCTCCTCAACCTGCCACCCCAAAGCCCATCGCTCTAATGCTGGTGTCTGATCCGCCGCGGCGGAGGATAGATTGACTCGTAAGCGCAGGCTGGGGTATTGCGTTGGGTCAATTTGATCGGCCAGGTCGGTCCCGCTGACTACACCGCTCAAGAGCGGGTCGCCGACCGGGCTGAGGATGTCTACGCTCAGGCTAGTGGTGGGCGGATTAGTAACCGCCTCGAAGGACAGGCTGTCCCAGGCGGCCAGGGCAGTCGGGGTGATCGGTTGGGAAACTGCGCTACCACTGCCGGGCGTGGAGGCCAGGGTCAGGGTCCGACTCTCGACCGTTCCGCCGAGGGTGACGTTGTCGAATTGGCTAAAATCCAGGCCGCTGAATTCGTCGAAGTTGTCCCGCCAGGTGGTCGTGGCCAGCAGGGCGTAGGTTGTAAGGCGGCTGGTAGGGACTGACAGGTATTGCTGCGGCGCGGTAAAGAGCGTTCCGCCCAACTCATCCCACTGCTGGTTGAAGGCATCCCAGGCAAAAATGGCCAGGGTGTGGGGATCGGCCCCGGCCAGAGTGGTATCATCGTAGAACAAGCGCAGGCTCATAGGGCGATCTGCCGTCAGAATGGCCCCGGAGGCCCGCACGCTGTAGACGCTGCCCACCAGGTGATGGTCGGCCGGCAGCGGGCCGGGGGGAGCAAAACTGGGCACGACCGCTACATAAGCCTCAGAGGGAAAGGTGTCGGTACTGACCACGCTCAATTGTAAAATACCGTCGAGGGAACTGACGGTCTGGCTTGTCTCGGCCGGCAGGTAAGCCCGGTTGAAATCGACCACCCCGGTATCCAGGCCGAGGGTGGTGGTGATATTCAGCGGCCCGGAAGCGCCCACCTGCGGATCGAAGTCGATGGCCGTGGTCACATAACTTTGCACGGTGTTGGAGAAAGACATAGTGTGGGAGCCGCGCTTATGGCCGGGGCCAACGCCGATATTGGCGAAGACGGTTCCCCCGACCTGGCCCACACCGCCCGCTTGAATAAAGAGGGCCGTGCCGTCGTCACTGGGGACGATATCCAAAAAGGGGTTAAAGTCGGTTGCAGTCGGGCCAGGCGCGGTTGTTGGCCCGCTCTGCCCCTTGGTGGTAGAATACCCGGTTGGGGCGATTAACAGGAGGAGTAGGCTCAAAAAGAGCAGACTGGTTCCCACGTGTTGCAATGCCCGGCGATTTGAGATTGATTTTGGGCGTACCTTCATGGCTGCCTCCTCTGAAAATTAAATAATGAATAATGAATAATGAAGAATTAATGAGAAACAACCCTAACGGCCAAGCTCTGATCAATGCCTTCTTTCAGGCTTTAGAACGAGAGCAAATTGATGCGTGTGAACAAATACAGGCGCAACTACATGATCTTTCTCTCTCCCAGCCCGGCTATGCCCCCTGGGGTGACTATTTCGAGGGTGTGCTGGCTAACGTGCGAGACCACGACTGGGCCAGAGCCGAACAGATTTACCGCGACCTGCTCCGGGGTGATCTCGACCCTCCGTTACAGGGCCGAGCGCTGCTGGGTTTGGGTCTGGTTTTGGAATACCAGGGCCGCTGGCTTGAGGCTATCGAAGCTCACAAACGTAGCCTATCCCTTTTCACCAAATTGGCCCAGCCTCTTGACCAAGCCAAGTCCTGGAAAAATATAGCCAGCGCCTACGAAGGTGGCTTTATGCAGGGCGATTTGGGCCGGGAAGCGCTTAACCAGGCCGAAGCTTGTTGCCAACGCACCCTCGATATTCTGCAAAACGCCACTGATCTATGGTTGGAAGCGACCACCTACGATATTTTGGGCTTAATCTACAAGCATCTCCGGCGCTGGCCAGACGCTATCGACTGTCACCAACATAGTTTGGCCCTCGCCCAACAGCTCAAAGATGATTTTGGCATCGGCGCAGCCTATGGCAATCTGGGCGAGATCTACCAGTTGCAAGAACCGCCCGATTTTAATCAGGCTTTGGCCGCCTATCAACAAGCGTTGGCTGTTTTCCACCGGTACGGTAGTCTTGATGACCAGGCCGAGGCGCTGACCAACCTGGCCGAGCTTTATCGAGCTATGGAGGATTTACCAGCGGCCCTGGAGCATTATGAGCAGGCGATTCAAATCATTGAGACGCTACGTAGCGGGCAGACCTCCGAAAGCGGTCGGGCCGGTTACTTTACGACCGTCGCCCATACCTACGCTAACGCTGTTCTGCTTTGCCTCGATACCGACGACCTGGCCCGGGCCTTCAACACCGTCGAACGGGCGCGGGCGCGGGCTTTTCTCGATACGCTGGCCGTTCGCACCGAGCAGCCCGACCTGATGGCTAAAGTTGACCCCACCATCCTCACTCTGGCTGATGTCCAGGCTGCCCTGCCCCCGGACACGCTGCTGCTCGAATACTTCACCACCGGGCTGATCGAGGCCGAACCAGACTCGGCCGGCAGCCAGTCTGTGGCTCGCCATCGCTTTCCCCCGGAGCAAACCCTGCTCTTTGCCGTGACCCGCGACCGGATCGAACTTCACATCTTGGACCTGCCGCTCAATGCGCTGCGCCCTCGCCAGCTCGATAACATTGTCGAGCTGCGTTTTCTAAAAGCGGCAATGCGGCGCACCCTGTATGACAGACTGATTGCCCCGGTCACGCCGCTGCTGGCGGGCAAACGTCGCCTCTATCTGGTGCCGCACGGGCTGCTGCATTACGTGCCTTTTCAGGCCCTGCTCACCCCCGAGGGCGAAACCCTGCTGCGGGATGATGGCCCGCAGTTGGTCTATGCCCCCAGCGCTACCCTGCTGTTTCGGCGGCACCCTGCTCAACCGCAGCCGGCGCCCCGCGCCTGTCTGGCTGTGGGCTACAACAGCGAGGGTGACAGCCAACTCCGCCTGGCCGAAGATGAGGCCCGGCGCATCGCCCAGTTGACCGGGGGGGAGACCCTGGTTGGGCCGGCCCTGAGCAAAACCGCGTGCTATGACCGGGACGGTGCCTAACGCGTGATCCACCTGGCCTGCCACGGCGAATTCGACCCGGAGTCGCCCCTGGCCTCATTTTTACACCTGGCCCCAGGCGAACGGCTGACGGCTCTGGAGGTGATCGACCGGTTGCGCCTGAACTGTGACCTGGTCACCTTGAGCGCCTGCGAGAGCGGCCTGAACCGGGTGCGCCGCGGCGACGAGCTAATCGGCTTCATGCGAGCCTTTATGGTGGCCGGAACACCGGCGCTGGTTTCGTCTCTGTGGCGCGTTGACGATCACGCCACCCGTATTTTGATGGGAAGGTTCTACCAGGAAATTCAAAACGGGCTTGATCTGGCCGAGGCGCTGAAACGCGCCCAGCTTTACGTCAAAAATATGACCTACCAAGACGCACTGACGGCAGTCGCCTCGATGCTGACCGCCGCTGACTCTGGTTCAACGATGGCTTCTGAGACCGAGTCGAGGCAGCAGGCGACCCGGTCTGCACCGCATGGGGTTCTGCAACAGGCCGGAGCCTATCTCCGGGGTGAGGCGGCGCGGGGCCGTGGCGGTTGTGCTGAATTGGCGGCGGATGTCGCGGATGTCAAGGAAAATGAGAAGGTTTTTGCCAATCCCTGTTATTGGGCCGCGTTTGTCTTATTTGGGCCTTATGATGTCTAGCTGGGCGTAATCTCGAAGGAAAGGTGGGGCAGGTCGGCGCGGGTCACTTGCTCGAAGATAACCTCGCCGTAGGCATCGGTCACCTGGCTGGCCAGCACCCGCTCGCCTCGCTTTAAAATCACTTCTATATCGGCCAGATTGGGCCACCCCCCCCGGCTGGGAATATCGATGTCAACGGTAATTGTAAAATAATTTACCCTCTCTTCCTGAGAAATGGCCCTGATTTGAACGGCCAAATCTTCGATGTCTTCTGTTAATTCGATTTGAAAGCGGGTTCTGCCTGTGGATTTCCCCCGACCGGTATAGGCCAACCGGCCGGTCGGCGGTTGCAGGGCTTCGGCCACATCTTGAGCCGAGCCTGTCAGGGTTTCGGCCACCAGTCGAATAATCGTCTGTCCCTTTTCCTTAATATGTTGCCACTTGAAGCCCTGGGCCGTCTGCCAGGTCGGTTGGGTATCCTTCCCCGATGGGGGCGGTGGACTTTTTTTTTGCCCAACCCGGAGTTGTTCGGCAAAGGTGGCATAGGGTGGCGCTAAATCAGCGGCATCGGCCGGGGGTAAAGCGGTCAACGTATCGAATTGATCGACTACATCGGGGTCAAGTTTTTCCCACACGGCCCGATCTTCCAAAAACTGAACGATTTCCGGCGTTATTAATCCCTCCCGGGCCGCCGCCATCGCTTCCAGCCAATCCGGTTCATCTTCGACAGAAAAAAGCCTCTCCACGCGCTCTAACAGGGCTTGCACATCGGGGTCGATTTCCAAATCGTCCAGGTCCCGTTGCCGGTCAACCGTGGCCTCTGATATACCAAGCAGGTAGGCCAGAATCAGTTTTAGTTTCTCGTTTTGATCTTTCATCGCGCCCTCACTTTCCTTTAGACCCGGCGACAGATACAAAATTTGCAAATTTAACGCTCATCTTTCAAAAATCCTAAATCTTGGGCAATTTTTCTCATCGCTTCATCTGTTTTAAGCTGTTCTTTGATTTTGTCGAGATGCCGCTTGATGGTGGCAATCGATGGCCCCTCATCCCCCAGCTTTTCCTTGATTTCCTTCAGGGTATATCCCTCGATATGGAAGCGCAACATCCGCACGTGCAGGTTCGTTTCGAGCTGCGCCAACCGCGCCCAGGCCGGATTATCGCTGACAATGTGTTGTGGATCAGTCTCGGATGAGGCCAGGGTATCTTGCAGCGATCTTCCTTGATCGTCCTTTTTGTCCAGAGAAACCTCTCTCGCACGCCGGGTCACCATCTTTTTCATTACCCGCCGGTATTCATTTTGCCAGATCGTGTGCAACCAGGTCGCAAACTCAGACTTGAAAAGGAATTTGGGTAGATACTGCTGAAGGCGCTCCAGGGTCTGGCTCACAATTTCCTGCTGGACATAGATTTCGAGATCAGGCCACCGCAGTCCCGTTTTTCGCCGCAGATTTTCCCTTATTTGCGCCCACAACTTCGCCGAGTCGGGGGCATTGGCGTCTAACAGGGCCTGCACCAACGGCCCATCCTTATGGAAATTATCAACGATGACCAGAAAAGTTTTTTGATCGGGGAATGAGCCTTCTTTAGCCTCATAGCGGCTCAGGTAAGGTTCCAACGCCTCGGCAAAGAAAGGCAGCATCTCCAGAGTAATGCTCTCATTCAACGCCTGCTGCTGATAGGCATCCGTGAGGCGCTGTAGGATTATAGTTGAGGAGACCATCATTGCTCCTGAAATTGGTTGAAAAAAATGAAAAATTTTTGCCAGTGGAAAGGTCTAAAGACCACAACAGATCAAAAAGGCTCAAACAATTATAACATTGATGAAAGAAAAAAATAGTTCTACCCTGATTGGGCTGTCGGCGACTCAGTGAAGCCTATTGAGTGGCAGCCGGCGTTGTTTGGACAGTAAGAAATTTATGATTTCACCCACTTTTGCGAGAATGTGGGACTTGGTGAGAAAAGTTGAGAAATCTTGAGGAGCGATGTGACGCCGCTTGGGGTATGATAGGGGGCAACGATCCGCGATAAATACCTATCAGCC
>CAZWZZ010000444.1:1452-5760 GCA_964638395.1 uncultured Caldilineaceae bacterium | reverse complement strand
CTTCTGGCTTGATGCAGTTGCTCCTAATCAATGGGATGTTATAGAAATAAAAAAAGGAGGACAGTTACAGGCTCGCCTTCCGTATGTGTGGCAGGAACGACATTTTGGCTTAAGAATGATTACAATGCCTCAGTTAACTCAGACTCTTGGTCCCTGGTTAGCGCCACACCAGGCCAAATACACCAACCAACTGTCAAGACAACATAATCTATTACAGCAATTAATCGAACAATTGCCTGTCTTTGACTATTTTTCGCAAAATTTCCATTACTCAATTATCAATTGGTTGCCATTTTATTGGCATGGATTCAATCAAACCACAAGATATACTTATGTCATCGAAAAATTGAATGATTTGGATGTTGTTTGGCAAGAAATGCGAGAAAATATTAGGCGGGAGATTCGTAAAGCAGAAAACCAGCTTGTTCTGCGGTCTGATTTAAGTCTGGATCACTTTCTTGATTTAAACGAACTAACATTTCAGCGACAAAATATGGCTGTGCCCTACACCCGTGAATTTGTTAACCGATTAGATCAGGCTTGTCAACGGAACAACTGCCGCAAAATCTTTTTCGCCGAAGATGCACAGGGACACTTACACGCCGCTGTCTATATTGTATGGGACTCTAAATCAGCCTATTACTTAATGGGTGGGGCAGATCCCGATTTAAGAAATAGTGGCGCTACCAGTTTTTTAATGTGGGAAGCCATTCAATTTGCCGCGACAGTAACCGAAACATTTGATTTTGAAGGTTCTATACATCGTTCGATTGAGAGATTTTTCAGAGCCTTTGGGGCCAGACAAAAACCATATTTTCACATTACGAAAACCAATTCTTTGCGATGGAAAATACGTCGAGATATTGGTTCTTGGAGAGCGATGTGGCGTGGCAAAAATTAACAAAAGTGGAAATTTCATATACCTGGCGGCAACTGGCGCAGCGGGCTGGCCTAACTGATGGTGACCCAAACGGTACCGGCTTTGAGAGTTTGAATATTCCCATATTCTATGGTCTTCCCGACCAATTCAACGTTAACAAGCCGGGAATCATTGTAGTGCCGACTCGACCGGAAGCGTGGCACGAACTACTCTCACGCCCTCCTCGTAGTCTCATCTGGCTTCCCGCCGACAAGGTGATGCCGACTAAACAACCGCTACCAGTGGAGACGACCGTACCTGTGCTGTTTTGGGGGCAAGGTTATCAGGATGGTAGTAAACTTTTTGCCGAACAGCTTGAAGATGGTTCGATCGTCTTCTACGCCGACATCATCGCTGCCACCTTTTTTATGCTCTCGCGCTGGGAAGAGACGGTCAATCCCCATCGGGATGCGTATGACCGCTTTCCGGCCACAGAGAGCGTGGCCTACAAACAGGGCTTTTTAGATCGCCCCATTATCGACGAGTATGCCCTGATTTTGCGCGAATGGATCAAGCTGCTTCTGCCAAATTGGGAGCCGGAACCGCGGCAGTTTACCGTTAAATTGAGCCACGACATCGACCATATTCGGCGCTTTCCCTCAACGATGCAGGGCGGGCGAACCCTGGCCGGCGATCTGCTCAAGCGCAAAAACGGGACCCAAGCCCGGCAATCGTTAACCGATTTATGGCAACAAACGGTTATGCCGGATCGAACGCCCTATATGCAAAACATCTACCGCCTGGCCGACCTCTCGCAACAGTATGGCTTCAAAAGCGCCTTCTATTTTATGGCCGCCGAACCGGGACCGTATGATAGCGGCTATGATCCGGCCTCGCCGGTCATCAGACGGTGTGTTGATGAATTGTTGGAACAGGGGCATGAGATTGGCTTTCACCCCAGCTACCGCACCTTTGGCAACCTGGAGCAGTTGGCTTTAGAAAAAGCGCGTTTTGACCAGGCGTTGGGACTAACCGGGTATGGCGGGCGACAACATTACCTACGTTTCAATGCGCCGGAGACCTGGCGACATTGGGAACAAGTCGGCCTGGCTTATGACTCAACCGTTGGTTACGCCGATCATGAGGGGTTTCGTTGTGGGACCTGTTTGCCGTTCAAACCATTTGATGTTCAAGAGAATAGAGAGCTAACGATTTTTGAGCGTCCCCTGATTGCTATGGAAGGGACATTGTATCATTATAGACAACTTTCACAAGAGGAAAGTATGGGACGTATTCTGAAACTTGCCGAACGGTGTCGTCTCAGTAGGGGGGAATTTACGTTGTTGTGGCACAACTATACATTTGGCGGTGAAGCATGGCAACCTGACTCTCCCCTGTACGGGCAGATTGTGAGTAAATTGGCGGGTTTAGGAGCGGCGCTATGAAGACCGTCGTGGTTGTGTCGTTTTCCCCCCTTAACCGTGACCCCCGCGTCAATCGCCAAATACGCTTCCTTAGTCAAAATTATCGCGTACTGGCCATTGGTTTAGCTGATCCACACGTGGAAAATGTTACGTTTATGCCCGTGTCAGTGCAACCCATAAAAACTCGTCTTCAAAAATTGAAGACGGTTGTCCAATTATCGACTAAACCATATGATACCCATTATTGGAGTTTTCCTCACATTCAAGCGACATCGCAATATCTGAGAGCTATCAAAGCGGACTTGATTATTGCCAATGATATCGATACATTGCCGGTTGTTTTGAATGCAGCTAACAAAGCAAAGGTTGTTTTTGATGCACACGAATATTTTCCGCGACAGTTTGAAAATCGACCTCTGGAGAGACTTTTTGTGGCAAGTTATAAAAAATATTTGTGTCATGAGTATATCCCCCAAGCCGATAGGATGATGACGGTATGTCAAGCAATCGCCGACCAGTATGAAAAAGATGTGGGCGTCAGCGCTGTGGTTGTGACGAATGCGCCTGAGTATCATAGCCTGGAGCCTGTCATAAAATCAGCCGGGTGCAAACGGATTCGAATGATCCATCACGGCGCAGCCAATCCGGCCCGGAAGATAGAAAACATGATTAAAGTGATGGATGATGTTGATGACCGCTTTGAATTGGATTTATTATTAGTTCCATTTGAGTCGACGTATGTGAAGAAGCTCAAACGGTTAGCGCAACATAACCAAAAAGTTCGATTTTTGCCGCCGGTACCAATGTCAGAGTTAGTTACATTTTCCAATCAGTATGATATTGGACTTTTTTTGCTGGAACCAACGAGTTTTAGCTACCGGTACGCACTACCTAACAAATTTTTTGAGTTCATTCAAGCCCGATTGGCAGTCGCCATTGGCCCGTCACCGGAAATGGCGCGTATCGTAAAAGAATATGACTTGGGTATTGTCGCCGATGATTTCAAACCTAAAACTCTGACCAGGCAGTTATCAGGATTGACTCACGAACAGATTAACTACTACAAACAGCAGTCTCACAAAGTGGCTGGATTGATGTCCGCTGAACAAAACAAAACAATACTTCTAAATCTCGTAGAACAAATATTGGATGACGAGTAAAAACAGAAATAGAGCGGATGATGAATGTACTCTCCTAATTTTGGAACAACGGAGTACAGCACGGACATTTTTCCACACTCTCATAAACCGACAACTGAAACAGAGGGCTGAGTGATGCCCAAACAAATGATTTTCCACCATCCGGCCCCGCTACCTTCAGAATTGACATCTGGCAGTCGGGTGCGCCCGGTAAAAATGAAACAAGCCTTTGAATCTTTGGGGTACGAGGTTTTTCTCGTGGCCGGCAGCGGGCGGGAACGACGAGCGGCGATCAAAGTGGTCCGGGAACTGGTTCGGCAGGGAACCCAGTTTGATTTTGTTTATTCGGAGCCGCCGACAGCCCCAATTGTTGTCGTCAATCGTGATCTGCCAAGTTTTTGGGTAGATCTGGCGTTTCTGCATTGGTGCAAGCGAGCTTCTATTCCGGTTGGATTATTTTACCGGGATGTTTATTGGCGTTTTGAACTTTTTAGAACCGTTGAATGGTACAAACGCCTCTTAATGATTCCACTTTATTGGTTTGAGTGGTTGCAATTTCGACAGTGTGTCAGCCATTTATTTATTCCCAGCCTTGACATGGCGGCAGCCCTGCCAACACGTTGGCCTGAGAGCCATTTTAGCGCCCTACCGCCTGGCTGTGAGCCAACTGTGCAAAAAGATGGGCAGAATTTTGTTGAACCACTCAATCTTTTTTATGTGGGTGGAATTGTTCCCCCTTTGTACGATGTTTCGCCGTTACTTGCGGCAACAAGCGATTTACCAGGAATAACCTTGACTTTTTGCTGCCGTGAAACCGAGTGGGCCGAAATGAAGAATTATTATCAACCATTTGGTTTATCGCAACTCAAGGTAGTTCACGTTCACG
>CAZWZZ010000444.1:0-1442 GCA_964638395.1 uncultured Caldilineaceae bacterium | reverse complement strand
TACAATATTTCGTTGAAGCTGATATATTCTGTTTGATCCGAAAGCCCCATCCCTATCTAAAATTTGCAATGCCGGTCAAAATCTTTGAATCCCTTGGGTATGGATTACCATTAATCACCACCGCCGGCACTGCCACCGCCGATTTTATTGAACGAGAAGGGATTGGCTGGGTCGTAGCCAACAGTACCGAATTTCGGGAATTGATATCAAGATTGCAAAATAACCCTGATGAGGTCGAAAAAAAACGGGTACAGGCCGAAACAACGCGCTATAACCATACCTGGCAGAGACGCGCTCAGGCTGTGGTTGATGTGATGAAGCAGTACTGTTCGAAAAGTAGTAGATGAATTTCGGGAACTGTAGAAGATAATGAGAGTCCTGTTACTGGCCGACCCATCTTCTGCCCACACTATTAAGTGGGCTTGTTCGCTGGCCGATGCGGGTCTGGAAATTGGCATCTTTGGATTGACCGAACCTGAACCAACGACCTACCAGGCATATTCTAACATCTCTCTTTTTTCCGCCGGGTTTACGACTACTATGACTCGCTCGCCGCTGGCCAATCCGGCTAAAATACAATATCTGCGTGCGCTGCCGCGTTTAAAGGTAGTAATTCGCCGGTTTCAACCTGACATACTGCATGCCCATTTTGCCTCGAGTTACGGATTATTCGGGGCTTTGTCCGGGTTTCACCCTTACGTGTTGTCTGTCTGGGGTGCCGATGTCTTTGATTTTCCTCGTAAATCACTGCTACACCGAGCCTTGATAAAATATAATCTGGGCAGAGCGGACAAAATTCTTTCGACCAGCCATGTTATGGCTGTTGAGTCCCAAAGATACACCGCCAAGCCCATAGAAATCACCCCGTTTGGGATAGATACAGAGATGTTCCAGCCGCTACCGGTCAAGAGTCCATTTGACGCCAACGATATTGTGATTGGCACTGTAAAGACTCTGGAAGCTAAGTATGGCATTGATGATCTGATACGAGCGTTTAGTTTGGCGGTCGAACGGAACCCAAACCTTCCGTTAAGATTGCTGATCGTGGGCGAGGGTTCGCTGCGCGGCAGCCTGGAACAGTTGGCCCAATCTTTGGGCGTTGGACGCTTGACGGTTTTTACGGGCCGGATGCCGTATGAGCAGGTGCCGGGTTATCACAATATGATGACCATTTTTGTGGCATTGTCCACACTTGACAGTGAAAGCTTCGGTGTTGCCGCTATCGAAGCATCAGCTTGTGAAAAACCGGTTGTTGTATCCAATATCGGGGGATTACCGGAAGTGGTAGAAGACCAGATCACAGGCTTCGTGGTTCCCCCTCACAATCCCGCCAGAGCAGCCGAGATGATTGAGAAACTTGTTATGGATCAAGAGTTACGAGCTAAAATGGGCAAAGCGGGCCGACGGCGAGTCCAAGAACTATACGATTGGGATCATTGTGT
>CAZWZZ010000443.1:0-5766 GCA_964638395.1 uncultured Caldilineaceae bacterium | reverse complement strand
GAACAAGTCTTGAATGGCGAAGCGGTCATTATCGGCAAAGCGATGAACAAACACGCCACAAGGACCAGTTCCCCAATGGTAAGCTGCATCTGTCGTTTGAGACTGATAGACAATACAACGTCAATTCGCTTCGGCCTTCTGCTTCGCCGCGACAAACTGCTGCTGCGTCATATTCAGGCTACGGGCGATGTACCGAATTTCGACGCTCTCTTTGGCCGAAATTTCACCGTCGGCCGCGGCCACAGCAAACAGGGTGTCGAGAAAACTGATCCGCTCCTCCTCCGTGGTGCTGGAGAAAAATTCGCGGCTCAGGCGGAAGTAATCGAGATCGTTGCTCACCTCGGAAACGGCCACCTCGGCCACCAGGGCAGCGGCTTTAGGCGCTATCCGCCAGCTATGGAGCGCCTCGATCATCGTCTCATACTCATTATCCGTCACCACCTGATCGACATAGGCCACCCGGGCCATCAACCCCCCGGCCAAACTCAACTTCCGTAGCTCCTGGTCGGTGGTGATACCCAGATCATCATCAAAACCGAGCCGCTGGCGTACTTTGTAGTAAATCCGGTTTTTAATATACTCTTCGAGATAATCCTCCCGGTTAGGAGCTTCGGTCATCGCTTCGGAGCGCCGGGCAACCGGGCCTTGAATCAAACGTCCCAACTGACTGAACAGGTTCAGGTTGACGTCCTCCAACGCTGATTTGATCTCCCCCATTACCTGCTGTTCCGCCTCGGTCACGACGCCATCGGCGTGAATGAGGTCGTGCAGGGCCACCAACGCCAATTCACGATCAGCCGGCCTACGCAACGTTTCCTGTAGATCGGCCACCAGCCGGGCACGTTCGGCATCATCTACAGGCGATTCGATATAAATTTCCAACTCGGCCCAATCCCGTGCGGTCATATGCATCTCCCACTCATCGCCGATATGGGGCATGTGAAAAAGCAAATCTTTCAGGCTATTCACTTCCTCAACTGTGATTTCGCCATCGGCCCAGGCCGCAGCAATAATCACTTTGGCCAGGGACATAATTACATTTCTATTACTCATCGTCGATCTCCTCTCGCAGTGGGGGCTGGACTAATGCGGGTCGTTTACTTTCAGTAGACCGCAACGACACCCTGCGATACGACCTCACGCCTCGGTCTACTCAGGCCGCGTCCTGCGACCGTAGGAAGTGTCGAAGGGATGCCTGCGGTCTACTGACTTTGGGATAAAACTACTACCATTATACAGACAACCGCCGAGGTGTCTACTTAAAACAACCTCGATAAATTTGCCAAAATAGGGGCCTGGCCCCAAAATGGTTAGCCTTTGAACTATTCTTCTGAATTCAATATTTCGATGTCCGAAACAATAAACGATTTTATCTTCGCTAACACATTCACGGCCACCCTGTCTCGTATCCTGCTCATTTTGATCGCTACCTGGCTAGGCTCGATCATTGGCAGTTGGCTATTCGTAAAAATGCTGAGAGCCAGAAGCCGCACCTGGCACGATGTCGCAGCCAAGCGGCTGGTGACGCTGGAGGCTTTGGGCCGCAGCGCGGTCAAGGCCGGGGTTTACGTCGCCGGCTTCATCGGGCTACTGCTCAATTTGGGCGTACCCGGCAGTTCCATCGTGACGGCGATGGCTCTCTTTTCGGCCGGCTTCGGGTTTGCTGCCCGGCCCATCATCAGCGATTATTTGACCGGCATCATCTTCATCTTCGAGGATCAATTTGCCGTGGGGGATAAAGTGGAGATGCTGGAGGTTGTCGGCGTGGTCGAGGCCGTTGATTTGCGGACGTGCCACATCCGCTCCACCACCGGCGAACTGTACATTGTGCCCAACGGCGATGTGCGGGTAGTGCGGAACCTGTCGCGGGGGCTATTCTCTATCGCCACCATTAAAGTAACCGTCCCGGCCACAGATTTAGAGAGAGCGATGCAGGTTTTGGAGACGGTGGCCGATACGGCCCTGGATAAGCTACAAAGTTTGACGCAGCGACCCGAAATTTTTAGCGAAGAGGGAGCTATTTCGAGCCACGTCGAATTGATTCTGTCGGCCAAAGCCACCTACGGCCTGGGCGCTCGCGCTCGAACTAGGTTGATGGCGCTCGTCACCGATGCCTTCAAAGAAGCAAATATTCAAATCATTAACTGATGACAAACCAACCAGCCGCTTTGACTGAAGAGAGTTTGGCCACGGGATTAGCCCACCTGGCCGAACGGGACGCCGATTTGGCCCGCATCCTGGAGCGGTTGGGGCCGCCGCCGCTCTGGGCGCGAACGCCCGGTTTTCCAACGCTGTTACAGATCATCCTGGAACAGCAGGTTTCGTTGGCCTCGGCCAGGGCCACATATAACCGCCTGTTGGCTATCGCCAGCCCGCTAACGCCGCCACGATTTCTGGAGTTGGACGACGCGACGCTCAAAACCGCCGGGGTCAGCCGCCAAAAAGTGGCCTACGGTCGCCATCTGGCCCGGGCCATCACCCAAAAACAGCTCGATTTAACAGCCCTGGCAGGTATGAATAATAACGATGTCTACGCGAAGCTAACCGCCATCAAAGGCATTGGTCCCTGGACAGCGTCGATTTATCTGCTCATGGCCCTGCGTCGTCCCGATGTCTGGCCCGGCGGCGACTTGGCCCTGGCGGTCGCCGTGCAGCAGATCAAGTCGTTGCCCACCCGCCCCGACCCCACCGAATTGACAACCATCGCCGAGCCGTGGCGACCGTGGCGAGCGGTGGCCGCCCGGCTGTTGTGGCATCACTATTTGAGTCAATGAAGGAGACGTGGCGATGACAGAACCAACGTTGGCCAGCCGCCTGGCCCTCCGGGAGCGACCCGACCGTAGCCCGGTCATGTTCCAGCGCTGGCGGGAGCTGCTCTTTCTCCATTGGGTCTGGGACCCCGCCGACATCCAGCGGACGCTGCCGCCGGGCCTGACCGTCGATACCTTTGAGGGAAAGGCTTACCTGGGCATCGTTCCCTTTTACATGCGACAGGTGCGGCCCCGCTTCTGCCCGACCGTGCCGGGCCTTTCCAATTTCCTGGAACTCAATGTGCGGACCTATGTCTACGATGAGCGGGGCGTGGCCGGGGTCTGGTTCTATTCGTTGGATGCCAACCAATGGCTGGCCGTGCAGGCGGCTCGCCTCTTTTTCAAGCTGCCCTATTTTTACGCTAAGATGGCGGCTGACAAGAACCGGGTCAGCGGCGAAGTGACCTACCGCTGTGGGCGACGCGGCACAGACCCCGACCGGGCCTCCCGCTTCCGCTATCGCCCGGCCGGACAGCTTTACCAGGCCAAAACCCACAGTCTCGAATTTTTCCTCGTCGAGCGGTACATCCTCTTTGCCCGGTTGGGCGGCGGTCTGGCCACCGGGCAGGTTCACCACAGCCCCTACCCGCTCTACCCGGCGGAGATCCCCGAATGGGACGCCCACGCCATCGAGTGGGACGGCTTTGCCCCACCGGAGCGCCCGCCCGACCACGTGTTGATGTCGCCGGGGGTGACGGTCGATATTTTTGGGCTAGAGCGGGTTTAAGCGAAACGACGACGGATCGCCAGACGCTCGATAATATCGTCCGGGTGATGCTGGCGGCGCTTGAGTAAAAAATTTGTTAGTTTTAGACCATTCATTCTAAAAAGGAGATTATAATGAGTGCAGTAACCGTTACAGTCGAACAACAAACACCAACGGCCATCAAAGGGACGGCCCGGCAACACGCGGTCATGATTGACCGGCCTGTGGCCAAAGAAGGGACTGACGAAGGGGCAATGGGGGGCGAGCTGCTGCTGGTCTCCCTCGGCGGCTGCTTTATGAGCAACTTGCTGGCCGCCATCCGCGCCCGCGAGGCTGCCGTCTCTGATGTTGCCATCAACATCATCGGCACCCTGGAGAGCGCCCCATCCCGCTTCAGCGCCGTGGAGATGCAAATCAGCGCCGCCTATGAAGATCGCGCCTTAATGGAAAAGTTAGTAACCATCGCTGAGCGGGGCTGTATCGTGGCTAACACACTCAAGAAGTCGGTCGATTTATCGCTAACTATTCAGTAGCCAGCAAACAATTATCGTCACTTGCAAAACCTGGTTAAATATCCAGGTGAAAACCTCGCCATGTGACCAGGTCAAAAACTCCCCCGTTGCCTGATGCGCCGGGGGCGTTTTTGTTTTAGACTGGGGAGGAATAGCTCATCAATAATGATGGGTTAGGCTACTGACTACCTGGAGGACATCATGGAATACATCGAAAACCGTACCTTTGATGAGATAGAGATTGGCGACTCCGCCACATTGACCCGCACTTTAACCAGAGAGGACATTCAACTATTTGCTATTATGTCCGGCGACATCAGCCCCATCCACGTCGATGAGGAGTATGCCAAAAGTGACATGTTCCAAAAGATCATCGCCCACGGTATGTGGGGCGGGGCATTGATTTCGGCCCTGTTGGGGACCAAAATGCCCGGTCCCGGCTCGATTTACCTGGGCCAGACGCTCCGTTTCCGGCGGCCCGTGGCTCCGGGGGATACGATTACCGTCTCGGCCACGGCTACGGCCAAGAACGCCAAGAAGAAGCGCATCACCTTCGAGTGTGAATGTGTCAACCAAAATGATGAGGTGGTTATTCAGGGCACAGCCGAGATTCTGGCCCCGACCCGAAAGGTCAAACGACCTCGGGTCGTTATGCCGGAAGTTCATCTCCACGACTCTGGCGCTCGCTATCGGGAATTAATCGCCTCAGTGGAAGGGTTAGCCCCGCTGCGGGTGGCCGTGGTCCATCCCACGGATCGCTACTCGCTGCTCGGCGCGGTCGATGCGGCCCAGGCCGGCTTGATCGTCCCGGTGCTGATCGGCCCGGAGGCGAAGATAAAAGCCGTGGCCGAGACCGAAGACATCGACCTGTCTCCCTACACGATTCTAACCACCGAACATAGCCACGCGGCAGCGGCCAAAGCTGTAGCCCTGGCTCGTGAGGGGGAGGTGGAGGCCATTATGCGCGGTAAACTGACCACGGAAGAACTGATGCAGCAGGTCGTTGACCCTAACAGTGGTCTACGCACCGGCCGGCGCATGAGCCACGTGGCGGTTATGGATGTGCCCACCTATCCCCGTCCGCTCTTGATTACCGATACAGAACTCAATATCTATCCCTCTCTCGAAGAGAAGCGGGACATCGTCCAGAACGCGATTGACCTGGCCCACACGCTGGGTATCGACTGGCCGAAGGTGGCCCTGCTGTCAGCGATCAAGACCATCAGCCCGAAGCTGGATTCGACCCTGGAGGCCGCCGCGCTCTGCAAGATGGCGGATCGGGACCAAATCATTGGCGGTATTGTGGATGGGCCGCTGGCCTTCGACGATGCCGTGTCGATGGAGGCGGTCAAGGCCAAGGGGGTTGATTCGCCCGTGGCCGGTCAGGCCGATATTCTGGTCGTCCCCGATCTGGAGTCGGGCACGATGCTGCAAAAGCAGTTGGAGTATCTATCGGAGGCCCAGGCGGCTGACATCGTAATGGGCGCACGAGTGCCGATCACCATCACCAACC
This sequence comes from uncultured Caldilineaceae bacterium, assembly GCA_964638395.1. Lineage (GTDB taxonomy): Bacteria > Chloroflexota > Anaerolineae > 4572-78 > J111 > CAZWZZ01. The sequence goes on along the minus strand of CAZWZZ010000443.1, from coordinate 225 downwards.
GTTCCCACACCTCGTTGTCCCGGTTAGCCTCCTGCGCGATCATGCTGCTCCTGGTTCGCAAAAATCGACAGCCCCAGCCCCACATCACGCTGCCGGTTTTGGAAATGTCCTGTTAAGCAATTCCACCGGCGTGGCGCAGGTTTATGAAGATTAAAAATTTAATTCGGTAATTCTTAGGAGTTACGCAGTTGAGCGACAAACGCATCCTGAGTAGGCGGTAGCCGT
>CAZWZZ010000442.1:0-5781 GCA_964638395.1 uncultured Caldilineaceae bacterium | reverse complement strand
TCCGCCGCCAACTGCGTCCGCCCCCGCCAATAGTAATTCTCGCTACTATTCGGGGCCAACTCGATGGCCTGGTCAAAATCGGCCAGGGCCGCGTCGTAACTCTGGGAGGTCAAATAGACCTGCCCCCGCTGCTGATAAGCCAGCCCGCTCTCCGGGGCCAGCTCAATCGCCCGGCTGAAATCGGCCAGCGCCGCCGCATAATCCCGCAGTTCCAGATAAGCCCGGCCCCGCTCCTGATAATTATCACTCTCCTGCGGCTGCAAATTGATAGCCCGCGTAAAGTCCAGCACCGCCGCCGACAACTCCCCACTCTTGAGGTACGCCTGCCCCCGCCAATAATGGGCATCGCCATTGCTCGGCTGCAACTCGACCGCCGTCGTAAAATCGTGCAGCGCCGCCGGATAATCCTCCATCAGCCAATAGGTCCGCCCCCGCCACTGATAATTATCCGCCGCGCCCGCCTCGACCGCCGTAAACTGAATAGCCCGGCTGAAATCCTCGACCGCCGCCGGATAATCGGCCATCTGCTGCCGGACGATGCCCCGCCCCTGATGACTGAGCGCATCCTCCGGGGCCAACTCCACCGCCCGGTTAAAATCGGCCAGCGCCGCCGACCGCTCGCCCATCGCCAAATACGTCCGGCCTGACCAATAGTAGCTCTCGGCATTATCCCGCTCCAGTTGCACGGCCACCTCAAAATCGGTCAGGGCATCATTAAACCGCTGCAAAGCCAACTGCGCCCGCCCCCGCCAGAAATGGTAATCTTTCAATCTGGCCTGGGGCGTTTGTTCGATGGCTTGTCCTGAGCCGGGTCGAAGGGCCTGGTTCAAATCGGCCACCGCCTCGGCAAAGGCTTGCGTCTCGAAATGCGCCCGCCCCCGCCAATAGTAAGCCTCCCGCACATCCTCATTTTCCAGCCCCCGTTCGATGGCCTGCCCCATATTGGCTGCGGCCAACGGATAATTCTGCCGCTCGAAATAAAGCCGTCCCCGCCAATAATAGGCGTCGCCGACCCCCCCTGCTTTCCCCCCGTGCGCGGGGGGGACAGGGGGGGTCAGCAGCAGGTCGATAGCCTGGCTGAAATCTTGCAGGGCCGCCTGATAATCATCCAGAGCCAGCTTCGTCCGGCCCGACCAGTAATAATGTTGACCCTGCCGAGGCTGCCGCTCGATGGCCACCCGCAGATTGCCGGCCGCCTCCTCCGGCTCATCCATCTCCAGATAGGTGATGCCCAAGCCCTGATAAACCGCCGCCTCATTCGGCAGAAACTCCAGCGCTCGCTCAAAATCGCTCCGAGCCGCCTCGTACTCCTGCATAGCCAGATGGGTTCGCCCCCGCCACTGATAACTATGGCCGGTTTCCTCCGCCTCCGGCTCCAGCTTGATGGCGTAGGTCAAATCATCGAGCGCCTGTCGCTGCTCGCCCACGGCCAACTCGGCGATGCCCCGCCCCCGATAACTGGCCGCATCCCGGGGTTGCAGATCAACCGCCTGCCCAAAATCAGCCAACGCTTTGTTATAATTCTTCGCCGCCAACTGCGCCTGACCCCGCCAGTAATAGGAAGAACCGTCGGTCACATCCAGCTCGATGGCCTGCGTAAAATCGGCCACCGCTTCATCAAACTGCCCGGCGGCCAACTGCGCCCGCCCTCGCCGCTGATAATTGGCCAGCCGTTGACCGGGCAGCAACTCAATGGCCTGCGTAAAATCGGCCACCGCGCCCTGGTAATTCTGCATGGCCTGCTGAATCTGCCCCCGCCACTGGTAACTCTCACCCCGCCGCGCCGCTGGCAGCCGCTCGATGGCCGCCGTCATATCGGCCAGGGCATCCTCCAACTCACCCGTCTCCAGGTAGGTCCGCCCCCGCCAGTAATAACTCATCCCGTCGCCGGGGTCAAGCTCCACGGCCCGCCCCAAATCGGCGATAGCCTGAGCATAATCTTCGACCTCCCGATAGGTCATCCCCCGCCCCTGGTAACTCAGGGCGTGACCGGGGTCAAGCTCTAACGCCTTGTCAAAATCATTGATGGCCTCTTCATAATCCTTCGTGGCCAGATGAACCCGGCCCCGGCCCTGATAATTGGCCGCGCTGTCCGGGTCGATGTCGATGGCCTTGCCCAGATTGAGCCGCGCCGCCGTGAAATCACCCGCTTCGAGATACGCCCGGCCCCGCAGCCGGTAATGGGCATCATTCTCCGGCTCCAACTCGACCGCCTTGCCAAAATCGGCCAGCGCCCCCCGCGTGTCCCCCATCTCCAGCCGAGCCACCCCCCGCTGCTGATAATTCTGGGCATCGGTCGGCCCCCGCTGAATGGCCTGGCTGAAATAATTCTCGGCGTCGCTAAAGGCCATCCGGGCCAGATAGGTCTGCCCCTGCCAATAGTAGTTGTTATCATTGTCGGGCTGCCGCCGAATGGCCTGGCTGAAATCGGCCAGCGCCTTCGGATAATCGCCCATCGCAAAGTACGCCTGACCCCGCCGCCGGTAATTATCGCCCCGCTCATCCCGTAAGCGTTGGATAGCCTCGCTGAAATCAGCGATGGCCTCATCGTAATTCCCCATCTCGGCGTAGGTCACGCCCCGCTGTTGATAGGAACGCCCATTTTCACGAGGCAGCAACTCGATGGCCCGCCCAAAATCGGCCAACGCTTCATTATAATCGTCCGCTTCCAGATGGGTCTGCCCCCGCTGGAAATAATTATAACCATTTTTCGGGGCCAACTCGATAGCCTTGGTCAAATCGGCCAGCGCCTTGGGGAAATCCTGCTGGGCCAGATAGGTTCGGCCTCGCCAATGGTAATGGTCATCATCCTTCGGCTCTCGCTGAATCGCCTCGCTCAGGTTGTCGATGGCCGCCTCGTAATCGCCGCTCTGCATCTGGGTGATGCCCAGCCCTTGATAACTGAGCGCCCGCCGCTCCTCCGGCTGCCGCGCCAGGGCCGCCTCGAAATCCTTGAGCGCCGCCTCATACTGTTGCGAGGCCAGATGCGCCTGCCCCCGCCAATGGTGCGTATCGCCGTTGCTCTCCCCATCCGGCTCCAGAGCGATGGCCCGGCTCAAATCCTTGATGGCGTCCTCGTAATCCTTGAGATGCAGATGGGTCACGCCCCGCCCCTGATGGGCGACGGCCAATTCGGGGTTCAGTTCGAGGGCCTTGTTGAAGTTGGTCAGGGCGGCCACGTAATCCTCCATCGCCAGGAAGGTGTGCGCCCGCCAATGGTAATTGATGGCTTCCAGCGGGCGCAGCTTGATGGCCCGGTTGAAATCCCGCAGCGCGGCATCGTGATTGCCCTGCGCCAGATAGGCCCGCCCCCGCTGCCGCAGATTGACCCCATCCCGCGGCTTGAGCTTGACCGCCCGGCTGAAATCCTCCACCGCCGCGTCATAATCCTCGGCCAGCCGGTGCGCCTCACCCCGCCGGTAATACAGCCCGACGGTATCCTCACCCTCCCGCTCCAGAGCCGCCGTGAAATCTTTAATCGCCGCCTCGGTCTGGCCGAGCGCCAAATGCGCCTGCCCCCGCCGGTCGTAATGGCCGGCCTCCTCCGGCTGAAGCTCGATGGCCTTGTCCAAATCCTTGACCGCTGCTTCGTACTGCTCCGCCGTCAGATTGGCCTGTCCTCGCAGAGCGTAGAAGGCCGGATTGTCCGGCTGGAGGTCGATGGCCCGTTCCAAATCCTCGATAGCCGCCCCGGTCTCGCCCAGCGCCAGATAGGTTTGACCCAGCCCTTCGTAATTGGCCGCCTCCTCCGGGTCAAGGTCGCTCGCCTTTTCAAAATCGGCCCTGGCCTTCTGGTAATCCTCCGCCGCCAGATGGGTTTGGCCCCGCCAGTAGTAGTGGTCGTCCGCCTCCGGCTGCCGCTCGATGGCCTCCCCAAAATCTTTGACCGCCGCCGCGTGGTCGCCCAGCGCCAACTGAGTTCGTCCTCGCCAATGGTAGATCTCCCCCCCATCGTCGGGGTTGAGTTCCAGCGCCTTGTTAAAATCTGCCAGCGCCGCCTGATGGTCATTCAGAGCCAGCCGCGCCCGCCCTCGCCAATAGGTTCCCTCAGCGGTCTCCGGCTCTAGCTCAAGGGCCTGGTCGAAGGAATCCGCCGCTGCTTCATAATCAGCCTGCGCCCACTGCGCCCGCCCGCGCCAGTAGTAAGCCTCCTGATTGCTCGGCTGCTGCTCGGTGGCCTGGGTAAAATCGGCCACTGCTTCCTTATAATCACCTTGCCGCCATCGCGCCTGCCCTCGCTGATAGTAGGCCGGGCCGCGCACGTTGCGGAAGCTGACCGGGGCCAAGTCGAGCGTTTGGCTGAAATCCTCGACTGCCGTTTCATAATCCTCCTGCGCCAGCCGGGTCAGGCCCCGTTGATAGTAGCTATCATAATCATCCGCCTTGAGACTGATGGCTTCGCTGAAATCATCCACCGCCGCGTCATAATCTCCCGCTGCGGCCTGGGTCTGACCCCGCCAGCGATACGCCTCGGCCTTATCCGGCGTCAGGGCGATGGCCTGCGAGAAATCATCCACCGCCGCGTCATAATTTTCGAGGGCCAACTGCGCCCGTCCGCGCCCCACGTAGTTGCGGCTGTCCGCCTCTTTATCCGGCTCTAGCTCAAGGGCTTGTCCTGAGCGAAGTCGAAGGGCTTGAGTAAAATCGGCGGTTGCTTCATTATAATCACCTGCTGTCAGGTGGGTCTGACCCCGCCAGTAGAAGTTGTCCCCTTCCTCCGGTTGCCGCTCGATGGCCTCCGTCAAATCCTGAACCGCGTTCTCAAAACCGCCCGCTTGTAAATGCGCCCGTCCCCGCCAGCGGTAGGTTTGGCCGTCGTCGTCCGGCTGCAATTCCAGCGTTTTGGTGAAATCGAAGATTGCCGGAGCCGCTTTGCCCAGCGCCAGATAGCTGATGCCCCGCCGCCGGAAGCTGTTGCCGTCGCTTGGGTCGGCCTGCACCGCCAGCGACAAATCATTGGCTGCCGACTCGTAATCTGCCAACGCCAGATGGCTCTGCCCTCGCCAGGCATAAACCGGGTCGTCCACCGCCAGATGCTCGATGGCCCGGTCGAAATCCATCAGCGCCTTCGTGTTGTTCGCCTGGGCCAGATGCGCCTGCCCCCGTTGGAAGTAGCTCTCCCCATCCGCCGGGTCGAGGGTCAACGCCTCATCGAAATCGTCGATGGCCGCCCCATAATCCTCTGCCGCCAGGTAGGTTTGTCCTCGCCAGCGGTAAGCGTCGCTCGGTTCGTCGCTCAACTCGATGGCTTTCGAGAAGTCGTCGAGGGCGGCTTCGTGATTTGCGAGGGTCAGATGCGCCTGCCCCCGCTGCTGCCGATAATCGGCCCGGAGCGGCTGCAACTCAATAGCCTGCCCCAAATCGGCAATGGCCTCAGCAGTGGCCTGCATGGCCAGATGCGCCTGCGCCCGGCGGACGTAATTCTCGGCGTTGCCCGGCTCCATCGCCACCGTTTGGTCGAAATCGGCTAACGCGCCCCGCAGGTTGCCCGACTCCAGATTGGCCCGGCCCCGCAGTTGGTAACTGACCAGGCTGTGGTCGGGGTCCATCTCGATGGCCTGGGTCAAGTCGGCGATGGCCTCGGCGTACTCCTGCTGCTCCAGTTGGGCCCGCCCCCGCCGCCGGTAATCAACGGCCCGCTCCTCAAAAGCCAGCGCCTTGGTCAAATCGGTCACGGCCTGCGGATAATTGCCGCTCTCCAACTGCGCCCGCCCCCGCCAGCGATAACTGTCGCCGTCGTTGGCATCGAGGGCCAGCGCCCGGTTCAGGTCGGCGATGGCC
>CAZWZZ010000441.1:0-5795 GCA_964638395.1 uncultured Caldilineaceae bacterium | reverse complement strand
AAGAAACCCGACGCCAAGCCATCCAGCTCCAGACCAGCGCCGATGTGGGCCGGGTCGCCACAGCTATTTTGGATGAGGATATGATGCTGGAACGAGCCGTCGAACTCATCAAGGATCGCTTTGGCTTCTACCACGTCCAAATTCTATTGGTTGACGACGAGCAAAAGTATGTCACGCTTTATAAAAGCACGGGCCAGGCCGGCAAACAGTTGTTGGCCACCAACTACAGAGTGGCCATCGGCAGCCAGAGTATCATCGGTCAGGCCACGGCCCGGCGCAAATCATTGGTTATCCGCGAAGCGAACCCCATTGACTTCGAGGCTTCGCAACCGCAACATCTCTTTCTCCCCCAATCCCAGGCAGAGTTGGCCATCCCGCTCCTGGTTCGCAACGAACTGATCGGCGTGTTGGACGTGCATAGCAGCATCCCCAACGATTTCACCGATGAAGACATCACCACGCTGGAAATTTTGGGGGCACAACTGGCCATCGCTATCCAAAATGCGCGAACCTTCCGCGAACAACAAGAAACCGCCGAACGGCTCCGGGAGATGGACAAATTGAAGACCCAGTTCCTGGCCAATATGAGCCACGAATTGCGGACCCCGCTCAACTCGATCATCGGCTTCTCTCGTGTCATCCTCAAAGGGATCGACGGGCCGCTGACCGAGTTGCAGAAAACCGACCTGACTTCCATTCATCACAGCGGCCAGCATTTGTTGAGCCTGATTAACAACATTCTCGATCTGTCCAAAATCGAAGCCGGAAAGATGGAGCTGAATTTTGAAGAGATCGAAATCGAACCGATTATTAAAGGAGTAATGTCTACAGCCCTGGCCTTGGTCAAAGATAAGCCGGTTGAGCTGCGTCAGGAGGTTGATGATGATCTGCCCGTCGTTTGGGCCGACCCGACCCGTATCCGCCAGATCGTTCTCAACCTGGTCTCCAATGCCTGTAAATTCACTGATGAAGGGCACGTCACCCTGAGAGCCACAGCCGATCCCAAATATTTAACACTTAGTGTCAGCGACACCGGTGTGGGGATTCCCAAAAACCAGATCGACAGCATCTTCGAGGAATTCACTCAGGTCGATGCCAGCACGACCCGCAAAGTAGGCGGGACCGGCCTGGGGTTGCCGATCAGTCGTTACTTTGTGGAAATGCACCAGGGCAAAATCTGGGTTGAGAGCGCCCCCGGCAAAGGCTCGACGTTCCACTTCACCATTCCGGTCAAACCCCCTGACCAAAACGAAGCGGACCTGGACGATCTCGCCCCGGTGGAAGATGAAGATACCCCGCAGCAGGAACAGGTGATCGCCGCTATCGACGATGACGCCGGTGTTCTCAAATTGTATGAACGCTTCTTGGAACCACAAGGCTACCAGATTATCGGTATCAGTAACGGTAAAAAGGCTGTGGAGCGGGTGAAAGAACATATGCCCGCTGTCGTTCTGCTGGACGTGCTGATGCCGGATAAGGATGGGTGGAGTATTCTGCGAGAGTTAAAGAAAGACCCCTATACGATCAATATTCCGGTGATTATCTGTAGCATCGTCAGCGACCGCAAACGAGCGACCTCTCTGGGGGCGGTTGATTATTTGACCAAACCAATTACCGGGCCGGAGTTACTCAAGGCCCTGAAACATATCGACCAACAGGCCAAAGAACAAACCCAAGTCTTGGTCATCGACGACCAGGCTGACGACATTCTGCTTATCCGCCGTATTCTGGAAGCTCAATCCAATTACAGCATCCTCGAAGCCCAAAGCGGCCAATTTGGCCTGGAGCTTGCCCGGAACCGCCAGCCCGACCTCATCATTCTCGATTTGAATATGCCGAAGGTGGATGGGTTTGAAGTAGTCAAAGCGTTAAAGGAAGGGGCGCATACTCGGAACATCCCAATTATTATCGTCAGCGCCAAAGATGTGACCTCGGAGGAGGAGGCCTTTCTGACCGGTCAGGTCGAGGCCATATTGCATAAGGGACTGTTCACGGAGAACCAGTTGCTCAAAGATGTTCAACAAGCTCTCAGTCATCCCCATCAAAATGAAACTACCCAAATTTAATCTATTCAATCGAGTGAAATCGTGACAAAGAGTTTTTCTTTTCGCTGTAACAATTGTGGGCACACCGAACCGTACACCAGGCTCATCGGAGTCTGTCCAACATGTGGCGGGGAATGGCTGGAGCCGATCTACAACCTGGATGAAACCGCCTTTATCTGGCAGCGGCAACTGCCCAGCCGGGATCGTAATATGTGGCGCTACTGGGAACTCCTGCCCGTTTTAGACAAAAGCAACATTGTGACGATGGGCGAGGGGTGGACGCCGCTTCTGCGGGCCGAAAATTTAGGTTCGATGCTCGGCCATCGCCATCTGTACATCAAAGATGAACGCCAAAGCCCCACCGCTTCATTCAAAGACCGCCAGGCATCGCTGGCCATTTCCGTTATCAAAGAGGCAGACATCAAAGAAATGGTCGTGGCCTCGACCGGCAATGTGGCTATCTCCTATTCCGCCTACTGTGCCCGTTCCGGCATCAAGTTGTGGGCTTTTTTAGACAGCGACGTGCCCCACCAAAAAATGCACGAGGTCATGCTCTACGGCACCGAGGTGATTAAGGTCTCCAGCAACTATGATCGCACCAAGCAAGTCGCCGCCCAATTTGCCGACCACCGCGCTCTATTTCTGGATCGCGGGGTCAAGAGTATCGCCTCCAGAGAAGCGATGAAAACCCTGGCTTTCGAGGTGGCCGAGCAGTTGGGACGAGCGCAAGGAGTCGGGTGGGCCGCGCCGGATTGGTACATCCAGGCTGTCAGTGGCGGGATGGGGCCGATTGGCGTCTGGACCGGTTTTCATGAACTGTACCAGATGGGACTTATCACCAAAATCCCAAAAATCGCCATTATTCAAACCGACGGCTGTGCGCCGATGGTCAACAGCTTTCATAAAGGGTTGGAGATATGCGAGCCGGTCCACACCCCCGGCAGTATCATCAACGTTCTCTCTACCGGCGACCCCGGCCCCTCTTACAGCTATTTACGCAACATTGTCCTGACTTACGGCGGCGATTTCCTCAAAGTTGATGACCAGGCTTCCTTCCGGGCCATGCGGGTTATGGCCCAACTGGAGGGACTGTCAATGGAGCCGGCGGCGGCGGTGGCTTGCGCCGGCCTTATCAAGATGGTTCAGGAAAACCTCATCGCCCCTGACGAAACCGTGGTCATCAATGCCTCCGGGCACACCTTCCCCGTTGAGAAACAGATTTTGGAGAATGAGATTGTCAAAAGCCACACCCGGCTACAAAATCTGGAGCGGCACGTGGTCGAGGATGAGGATCGGGAGGAGTCGCCGACCATTCGCCAGGAGGGGCTGCTCAATGCCCTGGCCCGGCTCGATGACCGGGTGCAGAGCGTGGCCATCATCGAGGATGAACCGGATGCTCGGGTGCTGCTGCGCCGTATTTTGCAATATCGACGCCGGTACAATATCTACGAAGCCTCCGACGGGGGCAGCGGCATCAGCCTCATTCGGACTGAACAACCGGACCTTGTGTTACTGGATTTGATGATGCCCGGCGTGGATGGCTTTCAAGTGCTGGACATGATGAAGGCCGACGAGAATTTGCGCCACATTCCGGTCATCGTCATCACAGCCAAAGATTTGACCACGGATGATTATCAACGTTTATCCGGCAAAGTCGAATCGCTCCTGCAAAAAGGGGAATTTATGGAGGAGGAACTTTTCGACAGCATTACGGATGTGCTAAAATAGGAAAGAAACTTGTCTATCACTAAGGAGACCACAGCCTTGTCCGACCGATTATCCTCCCCCCGGAATACAAAAATTTTGTACATCGACGACGACCCGGTTAACCGGACCCTCGTCAACCGTTTATTGACCAGCTACGACTTCGATGTCGTCGAAGCCACCAGCGGCCTGGAAGGGATGGCCATGGCCCGCCAGATCAAGCCTCAACTCATCCTGATGGATATTAATATGCCGGGGCTGGACGGCCACGAAACGACCACCCGCCTCCGTAGCTCGACCCTGTTGGATAGCATCCCCATTGTGGCCGTCACGGCCCGCACCGGCAAGGGGGAGCGGGAGATGGCCCTGGCCGCCGGCTGTGATGGCTACATCACCAAACCGATTGATGTCGATCAATTTCCGCAGCAGATCATTTCCTACCTGGAAGGTTACAAAGATACGATGTCGATGGGTGATCGAGAGCAATATTTGGGGCAATACAGCCAAAAATTGGTCGAGCGGCTGGAAGGCAAGGTGATCGAACTGGAAACGGCCAATCGCCGCTTGCAAAAAGTGGACAAGGTCAAGTCCGACTTTATTACCCTGGCCGCTCACGAACTCCGCACCCCAATCACGCTGGTGTATGGCTACGCTCGTCTGATGCAATCGACCGTCAAAAATAGCGACCGCGAGGATTTGATCGAAGGTAGCATTGGCGATCTGGCCGGACGCATCTACCATTCGGTCCATCGCCTGAGCGAAGTGGTCAACGACATCCTCAACATCGCCCTGATCGAGGCGGACGAAATGCACATTGAACCGGAATCGGTTAATATCATCGAAGTCATCAATGAGGCGTTGGATGAGTTAAACCCGGCCAAAAATGATCGGGTGTTAGATATTAACGTTGAGGGGTTAGATACCCTGCCGACGATTATCGGCGACAACGAACGGTTACAGCAAGTCTTCTGGAATCTCCTCAGCAACGCTATCAAGTTCACCCCCGACGGTGGTAAAATCACGATTAAAGGGTGGGGCATGGCTGCCAGTCATGAGGCCGATCAACCCTTCGATAGGGAAGGGGTCATTATTTCGATCAAAGATAACGGCACGGGCATCGCCGTCGATGAGCAGCAAGAAATATTCGAGCAATTTTATATCGTTGGCAACACCAACTACCACAGCAGCAGTAAAACCGCCTTCGGGGGCGGCGGGATGGGGCTGGGGCTGCCCATCGCCCGGGGTATCGTCGAAGCCCACGGCGGCACAATCTGGGTCGAGAGCGCCGGTTACGATCCCCAAATGAGGCCGGGCAGTACCTTCTACGTTTTCCTGCCGCTAAAAATGGTCAGGCGGTGAGCCGTATGCCCCTCGCCGATTCCCTCTATCTCCTGTTGGCCTCCGGCTCTCCCCGCCGTCGGGAGTTAATCAATTTGTTGGAGATACCCTTCACCGTCATTCGCCCCCAACGCCCCCTGTCCGGCGGAGAGCGCTGGGTAGAGATCGACGAAACGCCGCTGCCCGATGAGGAACCGGCGGCGCTCGTCCAGCGCCTGAGCCGCCAAAAGGCCGAAGCCGTGGTCGAGTCGTTGCCCCTGCTCGACCTGGCCGACGCGCCGGGTGGCCACCCCATTATCCTGGCCGCCGATACGACAGTCGTTCTGGGCAGCGAAATTTTGAACAAGCCGGACGACCCCACCGAGGCCGAACGGATGCTCCAGCGGCTGCGCCAGCGCAGTCATTTTGTCTACACCGGCTACACCCTGGCCGTCCCCGCCCAAACCATCCCCCTTCTGCCCCGGTTGATCCATCAAACTGATACCGATCTATACCTGACCCGCCTCCATCGCAGCGAGGTGTGGATGCGCCCCTACACCGAGGCCGACATCGCCGCCTACGTGGCTGGTGGCTCGCCGCTGGATAAGGCCGGAGCCTACGGCATCCAAGATGACGACTTCGCCCCCGTAGCCCGCCTCGACGGCTGTTTCGCCAGCGTGATGGGCCTGCCCCTCGGCGATGTCGCCGCCACCCTGACCGAGCTGGGGC